>MQUF01000008.1 GCA_001914235.1 Desulfobulbaceae bacterium DB1 | reverse complement strand
GAGCCTCTTTCAAAATGACGAGACGCGCCACACAAAAGATATTATCGCGTAACATATTGAAATAATTGAACTTCACGGCGTTTTCTGGTATTGTTTTGTAACCAGCAAAACAGAACACAGGAGAACGCCGTGAAGCTCACCGACAAAATATCATGGTTGATGGGGTATGTCCAAAGAAGTCTGTTTCCCCATCTGAACAAATGTTTGCAAGCTCCGCTCACCGCGCAGGAGGAACGCCTGGTGTCTATTCTGGAGATTATCCAGGTTGAGCAACACGTACCAAGGAACATACGTCGATATCAGT
Organism: Desulfobulbaceae bacterium DB1; assembly: GCA_001914235.1. Taxonomy (NCBI): domain Bacteria; kingdom Pseudomonadati; phylum Thermodesulfobacteriota; class Desulfobulbia; order Desulfobulbales; family Desulfobulbaceae; species Desulfobulbaceae bacterium DB1. Next base: position 204,918 of record MQUF01000008.1, on the reverse strand, counting down.
ATCCCGGGCGCAAGCCTCTTGACCGACAGGCTTGCGCCCGAGCATTCGTGGCAAAGGCGCTCTACCGATATCCGACGACCAGCGACCTGCGTCGGGCTCTGCAATCAGCAGGGAATCTGCGGCAGATATGCGGATTTGCCACTTCCAATGCTATCCCGTCGGAGCCTACCTTGTCGCGGGCCTTTGCCGAATTTGCCGCCGGCAGTCTTGGTGGGCGGGTCCATGATGCACTGGTGAAGGAATACCTTGGCGAAGAGCTTGTCGGACACATCAGCCGGGACTCCACGGCCATTGCCGGACGTGAGAAAGCGGCGAAGAAGGTGGCCAGGGAGCCGAAGAAGCCTCGCAAGAGGGGGCGTCCCGCCAAAGGCGAGCAACGGACGCCGGCCATCGAGAAGCGGCTTGACCGTCAGGTCCGCCAGAGTGCCGAGGAAGCCATTGGTGAGTTGCCGGTTGCCTGTGATCGTGGCACCAAGAAGGACGCCAAGGGGTACAAAATATCATGGAACGGTTTCAAGCTGCATCTGGACATCAACGATATCGGCCTGCCAATCAGTGCCCTTGTAACCTCTGCTTCGCTGCATGACAGCCAGGTAGCGATTCCGCTGATCAAGTTGACCAGCGGAAAGGTGACCTATCTCTACGATTTGATGGATGCAGCCTACGATGCCAAGCGGATCGAGGAGACCAGCCGGAAGTTCGGCCATGTTCCAATCACAGATAAGAATGGCCGCGGCCAAGAGGTTGTCCCCATGGCACCGCACGAGGCAGAGCGCTATAAAATCCGGTCCAGCGCGGAACGGGCAAACAGCCGATTGAAAGAAGACTTCGGCGCTAACAATGTCATGGTCAAGGGACACTGCAAGGTGACCCAGCACTTGATGTTCGGGGTCATCACCCTGTTTGCGGATCAGCTCCTACGCCTGATCGGATAGATTGTCAAAGATCAAATTGTGGACAGCCTTGTAGGCTGTTCATTTTGAAAGAGGCTCTATTGATAAAAGGAATTGCTTTTTCCTTTGCGAAAAAATCACGAAGAATACGTATGCGCGGTTTTGTGCCGAATTTTCATTCCCCCGGCGGGAAGGAGGTTTGTTATGGCAAGCAGAGATTATTGTTACAGCGCGTCCATGGAGCTTAAATTTTTAAGCGAGAGGCTGCATCAGCTGTCCGACGCGATTGATCATGTCCCATCCATCGATAAATATAAAATGTTGTCGCAAATCCAGGATCTGCATATCATCATGACGGAACTGGATGATCGCATCAGCCGATTGAGAAATGAATGCCACACCGTCGAGATGCCTCGACAAGAGGAAAACTCCAGGCATTCATTTTCAATGGGTGCCGGATCCGAATCAAGCAGAAGTGAAAAGTTTGACTATGATTTCGGAGGATAATTTTTAGGTTTGCCAGGTCAAGGCAGATCTTGCTGTTGAACCGGAGCAGGCCGCGGTGGATTCCGCGGCTTGCTTGATTTAAAGGAGACGATATGCTCATGACAAAGGAAACAAAAAAAATCTGTCCTCTCTGTAGCGGAGAAAAAATAATAAAAGGAACCTGCACATGCGATATGGAGTGGCGGGGGACACGCAGCGGCGACGACTGGGACGATTGTCAGTGCACCCCTGACAACAAATGTCCCGCCTGCTCCGGAACAGGCTTTGTCGAGGAAAAGTGAAACGTCGGGCAATGGCCGTCAATTGAGAGCCGAGTGGGTTTTCCTGCGGCAAGGCCGAGGAGAAAGCGACCCTGCCCCGAGCTATTTCATTTTTGACTTCAGTTTGATCCTTTCACCGGCGACCATGAAGTTGCCTTTGCCGAGATGATGAATCGTCCGCGGGTTTTTCACCGCCGGGTCGATCCATGCCTTGATGACCTCGGCAATAAACAGGCAATAAAAGGGAACCATACGTGTATCGACCACCCGGCATTCGAGATTTGCAAAACATTCCTTGATCAGAGGGGCGTTGACATGCGTCGCGGGTTTCGGGGTCAGGCCGAACCGTTCAAACTTGTTTGTGCTCACTCCCGATGTATTGCCGCACCCCACGACTTTATCCGCGATATCCACTGTCGGAATATTAATGACGCATTCGTTGCTTGCCGCCAACAATCCGAAAGAATGATTGCGATTGCTGATGACGAAGCCCAGCAGCGGCGGCTCAAAATCGAGCATGGTATGCCACGACATGGTCATAATGTTTGGACGCACATCATCGGCGGTCGTGACCATGACCACCGGCCCGGGCTCAAGCAAGCCGTAAACCTTGGACAGGGGAAAGGATCTTTTGGCCATCTCGGCACCCCGTTTTGACAGTTGTCACCATCGATTTCATCAACCTTGTAAATTCAGACAACCGGAATTGCGGTTCGAGATAAGTGCCTAAAGTACTTAAAATGCCTGAAATACTTGAAGTGGCGGTACTTTCTGATCAGATAACACCTTTAACTTGAGGCACTTTAGGCACTTTAAGTACTTTTATGCATTTCAGGCACTAAAACCGGTAACAGGCCGGAATCCGAAGTGCGGAATTCAGAATGGTTGATTTTATTACGTTTTATTCCGGCTTCTGAATTCCCTGGAAATAAGCGCGTGGACCCCGAGGATATCAATTTAATTGCAACATGTTACCATAACTCAGCAAGTTGAGCAAATAAGGAACCAAACGTCATGGGCGGAACACGATTCATTGTGGCGGGAAATTTTATCGACGGCAGCGGCGCCGCTGTGCGCAGGAATGTCTTTCTGGCAGTTACGGACACCATTATTACCGCCATTGGCTCTGCCGCGGATCTTTCCCCTCATGAGCGGCAGGCAATCGATGACTTTTCCCACTGTACCATTGTGCCGGCGCTGGTTGACTGTAGCCTCTCCCTGTCGCGGTCGCCCTCCGTGGACCGGAGGGTGCGATTGGCCTTTGACGAGGCCGATCTTGAGAAAAAGGCCGCCATGGTGAAGCAGCATATCGGCTACTGCCATGCCCACGGCGTGCTGGGAGTGGCCGACAGCGACGATATCACCGGGCTGGTGGCGCGTTCCGGAGAGGAAATGGAGCAGGGCGGCATCATTACCCTTCGTTCCTCCGGTCGACTCTGCCGGAGCAGGCAGGATTGCACGGTCGGCAACCCGGTCGGCGGCGATTTTCTCAAGATCGGTTATTCCGGCAATATCGAAGACGAGGACGCCCCATTGGCGAGGCTTTCCCCTGACGACCTGCGCCGCATCCTGCGACAGAGAGGCGGGAAAAAGGCGGTGGTGGTGGCCAATGGTCCCCACCAGGTGGAGGAGGCGCTTGAGGCGGGGTGCGATGCCGTCGAACAGGGATACGCCATGGGCGAGGACAATCTCCGGAAAATGGCGGAGAGGAATGTGTTGTGGATTCCCAGCCTCGTGCGGGCCAAGAATGGTTTGGATGGTGCGGGCAGCGGCGGCGATGTGTGCTGCCGTTTCTCCCAGCGTTATGTGGCGCCGGGAAAGCCGGTCCCCGGCGCGGAGGCTTTTTGGAAAAAGATGCTTGCCGAACAACTCGCGCAACTTAGTTTTGCCCGAAAATTGGGCGTGACAACGGCTGTGGGAACCGGTGCCGGGAGTGTGGGCATACTCCACGGCGAGTCAATGGTCGAGGAAATGAAATTGTTCATCAAGGCGGGCTATTCACTGGAGGAAACCATCCGCTGCGCATCGGAAAACGGTGCCGGATTCTTCGGCATGGGGAAGCTGGGAGCACTTACTGTCGGGCGGAAAGCAACATTCCTGATTGCCAGGGGCACGCTGCAACAGCTGCCGCGAAAACTCTCCTATCTGGAAGGAATCCATGTTGACGGCGCACCCAGCCGCACATATCGCAAAAATCCCGTCAAGACGGGATGAAAACGATTGGCAAAAGGGGAACGGGTCGTGGAACCCCCCGAGGGGTTCAACTGGCTTGTTCGCTGTTTTTTTTGTTATCGATTCGCACAGGGATTCACGGAAAAATACAGGGAACAGAACTGTTTTCTCGTCTCTGACCCGTGAGGACAAGAAATCCTGCTCTGATCCCTGCTCATGTAACCTGAAAATACAATGGTTGGAGCAAGAGACGATGCTCTTTTCCGTTACTTTGAATCAGCGTGGTCAGGCTTATGGGTATGGCACAAACCGCAGTTCATCTGCCCCTGCTGGTTGTTGTCTCCCTCGGGACCATGACATTCGAGGCAAGAAGCCGTCGCTTCGGAGACAGGTGGAGCCACGGGCTTGAATTTCCCGTCGGCATAATCATTTAACATCATGACAGTTTGCATGGCGACTTTTCCTGCCACTTTGGCGCACCGATCTTTTCTTTCATAACTCGATATATCCGTATCGTTCGCCAGGGTCCAGGTGGATACCGAAATATGACAAAGGGGTGAACCTGGAACCACTCGTTTCTGGTTCGGGAATTTGACAACGCTGTCGAACTCATCGGTGGGGTGGTTAAATGACGCATACCAGTTAATCAGGTCGGCGATCATGGCATTGTGCGTTTTGTCTTCATCCTTGGCCACCAGATTGATGATTGCCGAGCAAGCGCCCAGTGAGCCGCAGAGCGTTCCCTGACCGGCATAGCCGCCGGCCGCGTGGTGAAACATGTCGTCGGAAAGGGTTGTGTAAGGATAACCTACTTTTTCTTTCAAAAGGCTGAGGACCCCCAGCCATGCTCCTGCGCCTCAGCCGCCTTTTTCAAGATAATTCTTATACCCTCTTTTCCCTGCCTCCATTGGATCGAGTTTGGTGTATTTCCAGGGCAGGGGCGGCGCATCAGGCGCGGATGCCGCTTTTGCTTCCCGTTCGGCAAGCAGACTTCCGCCTGCGGCAACTACTAAACTTCCGACTGTAGCCACCCCGGCAGTGTTCAGGAAACTGCGTCGGGAAAGCATGGTTTCTTGTTTGTTTCTTGTCGTTTCGTCATCGGCTGAAAATTTTTGTGATATTTTTTTCATTTATTTCTCTTCCTTGATGGGTGTTGTAAGTGAACAACTGCTCAACTCAATTTTTTTTCACCTGGTTTCAGTCATTACAAACAGAGTTTGCTGTGTGGATGAAACAAAAACGCTTTTCGAACTCAAGGCTTTGATACAACTTGTCAATTTACTATGACGGCTTGGTGATTTTGTCTGCCCACCTCCTTGTGAAAATTAAGATTCATGAAAATTGGTCGCAATGAGTCTCGCCGGTACGACCACCGCGTGGCAACAGTTGATATTCATATATTTTTTTTTCTAACATATATTCCAAATTATAATCAACTGAAATAATAGATTATTTCGATGAATGATAATTCAATATCGTTGTCATCCTGTTTCAAGGGCTGCTGTTTTGATTGCAACATGAGACGAGATCTGCAAATCCGAGAAAGGCGGGGGAGCGTGGTGCGGAATTCCGGGGCTACTAAAAGGACAATGCCGGGCATGGGGTGATTCTGCTGTCACTGGTAACGTAAAAGTGTACCACTTCCAACCTTTTCGCCACAAAAACGCGGTCTCCTAATTTTCTCATCGTGTTCATGGCGTCCGTCTCGGCAATGAGCTAAGAGCAGACTTGACCCCAGCCGTGACCCCAGCCGTCTTTGGTATCTTTTCCTTTCCTGGCCATGGTTATCCTCCTTCTTTTTTTGTCGAGAAAAATTAAGAAGATAACTATGGCCTATTTCTTTTAAAGTTTCATGCTTCGTTGTTCCCGGCCACGGGGATGGGGGTTAGCTGTTTCATTTGTCGATCAATAGTATCCGAGTATCAAAGCCAAACCAACTAGGCTGATTGCAATAAAGCAGACATAAGCAACACCAAAGAATTGTGGCGTAACAGTGGCATCAACTTCCGGATCTGTCGGTTTATTTAAATGCCTTCTGTAAATCCAGACCACTGCTGAAATGATACCAATTGCAAAAACCACCGAATAAAAAAGGAGCAGGCAGGCACGTTGTTTCGCCGCGATATTTTCACCAAAAAATTCGAATTCCGAACCCTTGTCTACCCCCCAGCCTGCGATCAGAATCAACACAGCTGTTCCCCATCCAAGGATCTTGGAGACCACATCCCGCCAGTATTCTTTGGCCTTCATCACAGGCTCCTTTTCGATGACTGCTAACGAGTCTGCGGAAAAAGCCGTTTTGCGAAAACGGGCTACCGGTTGGGACTCGTTTTTAAAAATCTCAAACCGCCTTATCAAGCTGGCCGAAGACCTGCGCGGCAGGGTGCGCATGTGTTATTGGAAGCAATGGCGCTTCTGCCCACCAAGGTTCGTGAGCTGACAAAGCTCAATTCCCCAGAAATACTGTCATGTCCTGTTTTTAGCTCAGGTGGTGCACTTTGAACTTGAATATACCTTTGAAGGTTTCGTAAAAAGTCAAAATCCCGAAAAATACCGGCACTGATCCAATGAACGGCGACGCAAAAACATTGCCGTCAATTCACCAGGGAAAAGCGCCGGGGCAATGCCGGATCATCCGTCGGCCGGGGGAGGGCCGCTCATTCTGGTAAACCGGTCCATCACCCAGCCGAACTGGCCGTTCGGCAACTGTACATAATACCATCCCGGCGCGCTGCCGTAGACCGTCAGCATTGCCCCCCCGTAGAGCTGGAAAAAGGCGGGATGCTCCAGGCCAGGGCCGGAGCGGACATTTAAGGTGTTGACAACCACCTGCACACTGCTGTAGACCTGCGGTTCAGGCTCGACAAAGGCGCCTGGGGGCGGATCAACAACGACATATCCCTGGGGGGCCTGCCGGTAATAGTTGCCGCCGAAGGTGAAGTAAAGCGCTCCGCCGATGCTTATCCGTGAATGTCCAAGCGGCAGGCTGGCGATGATGGCGCCCACCGGCGCGGAAACCACCATGTAGCCGGTGCGGGCCGGACGGTAGAAAACGCCGTTGTAAATATAATAAGGGCTTTGATGCACATGCATGGTTTTATAGCCATGCGGCAGTTTACCGATAACCTGTCCATGGCGGTAGTGGGGCCCTTTGTGCCGTCCCCGCTTCTTATCGGCCAGAACGTCATCCGCGGGAGCAAGGGAAAGAAGGAACACCGCAAGCAGCAATGTGGCAATTTTTTGTTTTGTTTTTAAATATCTCATTGTCATGTTTTCCTCGGTTATCATTTTTTTTGGGCGGTGATTAGCCGTTTTATTGTGGAAACGGATGAAGCGGGTATAATGTTTCATTAACGGTGAAATTTACCAATCTGTTGTAACGGGCCGGGTTGACTTGCTGTTTTTTCTCAACATGTCCAAGAACCACTCTTTTTTTCGAATACTTTTTTGAGGCGAAGGAATGCATGTAACGAATCAAATGGCCTTTGTTGGGAGACGCTCCATGCTGCTTTGTATCAGCGTCTTTTTGTTTCTGTCTGCAACCGACGGCAATGCGAAGGAAGTCCAACTCCAGCCGGGCGAATCCTTTCGGGAAGGCGATTTGACCGTAACCTGCCGGGATGACGCCGCCCCGGCGAGCGGCACGGATGCCGGCCTCATCCGGCTCAAGGAATGCCAGTACTGGGACGATTTCAAGAAAACCTGCCTTTTCGAGAAGACGACGTTCGTTTACAAGAACCTGCGATGCGTTGAAGAATGCCGTCACTGGGACTCGTTTAACAATGTCTGCCTTTATCAGACCCGTTGCGTTTTTCATCCGGAGCAGGGCTCGTTTGTCCTGACGGATTGCGCCGAATTTGATGATTTCAGCAATAAATGCCTGAAACATAATGAAAAATTAATCGGCGGATCAGGCAGAAAAAGACGGTAGCCCGATTTTTTTCGTCATTGCGCCGAGGCCGGGGAAGGGGAGGCGGCAATGATTTCCCTTCGCGTCTGGGCGAGCACTTCGGCCAGGTCCGGCGGCAGGGGGGGGCCCGACAGCGCTCGGTCAATTGTCTCCAGTGCTTCCTTGCGAAGGCCTTGCCGGAGCAGCGCTTCCGCCAGATTGTTTAACACGGCGGGATTATCCGGCTGTTCCGCCAGGATTTTTTTATAAATTTTTTCCGCCTCTCCATATTCTTTTTTGACCAGCAGGCCGTTGCCCAGCCCGAACAGGGCAGCCGGGTGTTGCGGCCGGCGTGCGAGCACGGCCCGATATCCCTGTTCCGCCACTTGCCGGTGCCCGAGACTTTCCAGCGCGGCAACCGCCTTGACGTAACGGTCAAGGTCTGCGTTGCCCGGCAGTTCACCCGGACGGAGAACAACAAGCCCCCAGTTCCCCGCTTTTTGCCATGACCGGGCAAAAGCATCTTCATTCAGAATCACTCTTTTTTCCGTACCGGAGCGAAGAACCACCTTTTTGCCGGGCAGAATGCCGATGACAACCGCGTAATGATAGAGTCTGATCGGACCCGCGCCGAGGTCCTGGAGGATCAGCACCGGCCTGTCCTCCAGGAGCTGGGCGACAAGCGCGTCCGGTTGCGGATCGATCACATAGGGAACGCGGCCATGGCGCCGGACTGCGCCGATAAGTTCAAGCTGGAGGGTGCCTTTGCGGTCAGGAAGGAAAATCTGGGGGCTGAGCCGGTCCGGGGTTGTCTCGACTCCCGATTCCGTCAACACCGTGGCCAGGGCCGCCGGCCCGCATTGCAGCTCCTTCTGGGCGAAAAATGGGGTATCGATGAGTTCGATACCCCTTGGCGGATTTTCGCTGAAAACCGGCAGCCGCTGGGCGCACCCGCTGATGAGGAAGGAAAGACTGCAAAGCAGCCCGAAAAACAGGCCTGCTTTGTAACGCGCTCTTTCAAACTTTGTTGAATATATTGATAACACCGACAATTTCCAGAATCAGCAGAACCAGAAAAACGACGCCGATAACGGCAAGCGCGCTGGCGCCGGCGGGCAGGTCGTTGATCCGGCCTTGCAACTGACGAAGTTCCTCGTCGGTCAGGGAGGCGATGCGTGCGTCAACCTGGAGCGGATCAACACCCATGGCGGCAAGTTCGTTCCTGATTTCCTCCCGGGCCAGGGTGGCCTGGAGCTCGGATTTCAACCCTTGTTCCTGGGAAACAACCAGCGATTCAGTACCGATCATGGCCGCCTTGGCGCCGGGCACCCAGATTGAGACAAGCACAAAGATAATCAGGAATGGTTTGATGATTTTTTGTGTCATTGATGTGTTCATTTTTTCTCCTTCATATGTGATATAAACTGTATGCAATATGCGACATAATTGATTTAAATTGTTCATCTTTTACGCGCACCCCTGTTTTTTACTTTTGCCGCGGAAACTTGTCAAGCAGAATTGAAAAACAGCGGCATGAACCGAAAATTCCAATTTCAGCCGATGGTGTCCATTGAGGCGAATTCCGGCTCGTGCAGCGGCAACAGGATATCGGCCAAATCTCTGACCTTAAGCATCATGTCATAGGCGGCGTAGGTGTTGATACTGGTCCCCGGCGGAATCACCTCAAGCTCCATGGCCCGCACCGAGGCAGGCGGGTGAAAGTTTTCCTTGATCACGCAGAAGCCGGTGATGGCCGCCCGGCCGTGAGCAGTATCAATCAGAACGGTTAGTCCTCCGGGGGAATGGGCCGGGGTGTGCATAACGGAAATTCCAGGGACGATTTCCCTGTCCGCGGTCACCACCTCGATCTGTTTTGTTTCCTCGATTTCATAGATGTAATCCCCCACATAGCGGTAATCAAGAGGATGCGGATCGTGGATGACGGCAAGTTCTTTTTCATGGATATAAAATCTGGCGTTGACGCACTTGTAGTCGTTTTCACAATGATCGGCATGGAGATGGGTATGGATGACGATGTCGATGTCTTCCGGTTTGAGCCCCCACTTGGCAAGTCCCTCTTCAAAGGTATGGATGGGGCCGCCGATGTTTTTCGCCCGGTCCTCGGACTGGATGGGGCGCAACTCGCCGGTGTCGACCACTATTTTTTTGTCGCTTCCTTCCAGATACCAACAGTAAATGGGGATGGTGTATGGTTTGCCGTAATCGTGCTGATAGGTCATCATGCCCTTGTCAAAAACCTTGGTTCCCATGACGATGGGATGGATTTTAAATGCGGCCATTTTGCGTGTATCCTTTTAATTTTGCCGAGAGGGGGAAAAAATCGGCACGGAGCAGGCGGTGTCCACGGAGAATATTTTTTAGCCGGTCAACTCCGTGTTCCCCGTGTGCTCCGTGGTTGATTGTCGGTTATAATGACGCCATCAGTTTTTGCAGAAGGACCATGGCGACTTCATTCATGGAGTGGTCGGCATCGATGATGGCGCCGCCCGCGCGTTCCGCCTTCCTGATTCCTTCGGAATTGGGGAAAAAGGCAAGGGGCTCGGCGCCGAGGGCCTGGCTGAGAAAAATCTCGTCATCCCGGTTTTCGATCAGATTGCCGACAAAATAAATTTTCGGAATACCTGATTCACGGGCCAGTTTTTCGATCTTTTCCGCCGTGCGTACACTTGACTGGGAGGGGACGACGACGATCAACAGGGCGTCCGCCTTGGCGATGGTGCCGCGACCGAGATGCTCCACCCCGGCCTCCATGTCGAGGAGGACGGTTTCGGAGGGAGAGAGCATCAGCTTGGTGAGCAGGCGCTTGAGCACCGTGTTTTCCGGGCAGGCGCAGCCGCCCTCCGCCGTCTGGATGGCGCCCAGCACCATGAGCTTGACGCCGTCTTTTTCCAGCATGTATTTTGTCGGCAGATCATCAACCTGGGGATTGATATTGTAAAAGGGTGATCCTTCCACCTTGCCGGAGCGGTCGGTCAGCATCTTTTTCATGTCGGCGATGGGGGTGATATCGGCGATATTGTCGATTCCCAGGGTCTGGGCCATGTGGGGACTGGGATCGGCGTCGATGACCAGCACCTGTCTGCCGCTTTTCCGCGCCTGTCGAGCCAGCAGGGCCATAATCGTTGTCTTGCCGACTCCGCCCTTGCCGCTGATCGCTATTTTCATTATAGTGTTCCTTCTTTGTTTAAATCACGGTAATAACTTGGTAACATTGATGTTTGAAATTGAGACAATACGGCACGAGTCGGAAATTTTCCGGACAGGCCTTAACTATACCCGATCAATCCTGTGAAATCAAAAACTATGGTAACCCTTGGTATTGAAGAATTTGTTGCTGATCCACCCGCCCGGCTGCACGGCCAAAGGCTGGGTCTTCTCTGTAATCAGGCCTCGACGGACCGGCGATTTCGTCACAGTCGCGATCTTGTCGCTTCGGTTTTCCCCGGTCAGCTCACCTGCCTTTTCACCCCGCAGCACGGATTCTTCTGTGAAAAACAGGATAACATGATTGAATCCGGCCACATGACGGACAAGGCCACCGGCCTGCCGGTTTTCAGCCTCTACGGCGAGACGAGAAAACCGACGGAAGAGATGTTTGCCCATCTCGACGTTCTGCTGGTGGACATTGTTGATGTGGGCACCAGGGTTTATACCTTTATGTATACCCTGGCCTATTGCCTTGAACAGGCTGCCCGTTTCGGCAAGAAGGTGATGGTGCTTGACCGGCCCAACCCCCTGGGCGGTGATCTCATCGAAGGGAACCTGGTCCGGGACAACCTGCGCTCCTTTGTCGGCCTGTATCCCATTCCCATGCGGCACGGTCTCACCTTTGGCGAACTCGGCCTGCTCTTTAATGATCATTTCAGGATAAAGGCCGATTACGAGGTGGTCAGGATGGCAGGATGGCAACGGGCCATGACCCATGAAGACACCGGCCTGCCCTGGGTTTTCCCTTCTCCCAACATGCCGACGCCGGCAACGGCCGCGGTGTATCCGGGACAGGTTCTCTGGGAAGGGACCAATATTTCGGAAGGCCGGGGAACCACCCTGCCTTTTGAACTGTTCGGCGCGCCTTTTCTTGATCCTGAAAAAATGCTGAAAAATATCGATAAATCCCTGCTCGACGGCTGCTGTCTGCGGCCCATCTCTTTTTTGCCCACCGCCAACAAATGGCAAGGGGAGGATTGCCGGGGGTTTCATCTCCATGTGACGGACAAGCACGCCTTCAAGCCCTACCGGGTCAGCCTTGCCCTGCTGCAGGCGATCATGAGGCTTTACCCCGATGATTTCGCCTTGAAGCAGCCGCCCTATGAATATGAATTTGAAAAGCTTCCCCTTGATTTGATTCTCGGCTCTGAAAAAGTCCGGCAGGCATTGGCGGCAGGTGTTGCCGTCCCGGAAGTGGAAGCCGGCTGGCAAAAGGAACTGCATGATTTTGATGAAATCAGAAAAAGCTGTTTTCTGTATTAATTTCAGCGGACACGAAGGAGAAACAGATGGCCCTTATTCAACCAGTCATTCTTGCCGGCGGCAGCGGTTCGCGCCTCTGGCCCCTGTCCCGGGAACTGTATCCCAAGCAGCTGCTCAATCTGACCGAGGACTGCTCGCTGCTGCAAAGCACCATCAAGCGGGTGGCGGCCCTGCCGGACAGTCTGCCGCCGGTGGTGGTCGCCGGTGAGCAGCACCGGTTTCTCGTCTTAAGTCAGATAAACGAACTGCAGCTCAAACAGCACATCGACATCCTGCTTGAACCTGTCGGCCGAAACACCGCGCCGGCCATCTGCGCCGCCGCCCTCTACTGCCGGAAGCGGAGCGAGGAGGACGTGGTGCTGCTCGTTTTGCCGGCCGACCATCTGATCCGCAAAACCTATGCCTTTCATGATGCGGTGCAGCAGGCGGTGGACCTTGCCCTGCAAGGATTGCTGGTCACCTTCGGCATTACCCCCCATGCGCCTGAAACAGGCTACGGCTATATTGAAAAAGGCGACGGCAACCAGGTGAAATCCTTTGTGGAGAAACCTGATCAGCCGACGGCGGAGAAGTATCTTGCCGCCGGCAATTACTTCTGGAACAGCGGCATGTTTGCCTTTACCGCATCATCGATACTGGCCGAGATGGAAAGACTTACCCCGGCCATTTCCATCTCCATGACCGAGGCACTGGAAAAAGGAACGACGGACAACCATTTTTTCCGTTTTGACAAAGAGGCGATGGTGGGCTGCCCTGATGATTCCATTGATTACGCCATCATGGAAAAATCGAACCAGGTCGCGGTTATTCCGGCGGACCTTGACTGGAGCGATATCGGCTCATGGCAGGCGCTGTGGGATGTGGCGGCCAAGGACCTTGACGGCAATGTCCTGCATGGAGACGTCATTGCCCTGGATGTGAACAACTGCCTTATTCATTCCGAACACGGACTGGTGGCGGCCATCGGGCTGCAAAACACCCTGGTGGTCGATACCGCCGATGCGGTGCTTGTTGCCCCCATGGACCGTTCCCAGGACATCAAGAGAATCGTCACCCGCTTGAAAAAGGAAAAAAGAGAAGAACATCTGCTGCACCGGACGGTCTATCGGCCCTGGGGCAGCTATACCATTCTCGAGGAACAAACCAATTTCAAGATCAAGCGATTAACCGTCAATCCCGGCGTGCAGCTTTCCCTGCAGATGCATCACCACCGTTCCGAACACTGGGTGGTGGTAAAGGGAACCGCCCGGGTTACCTGCGGAGAAAAAGTATATCTGGTGCTGGAAAACCAGTCGACCTATATTCCCTGCGGCGAAAAACACCGACTGGAAAACCCCGGCATCATTCCTTTGGAGTTGATCGAGGTGCAGAACGGCAGTTATCTCGGCGAGGATGACATTGTCCGTTTTGATGATGATTTCGGCAGGAAGGGAAACGCGGGATAAGAACAGGGCGCGGGCGGAGAGAAATGTTTTTGCTACGAGGTTGGGCTTGAGCTATCTTGTCATTTGTGGTGTCGCTTTTACGGCGTCGGTGCTTACCTTCTTCTCCGGGTTTGGCCTGGGGACCTTATTGCTGCCCGCCTTTGCACTGTTCTTTCCTTTGGAGCAGGCCGTCTCGTTGACGGCCATCGTCCACTTTCTCAACGGTTTGTTTAAACTCGGACTGGTCGGACGCCATGTGGACCGGGGCATCGCTGTTCGTTTCGGTCTGCCGGCAATTGCATTTTCACTTCTTGGAGCATGGCTGTTTCTGCGGCTTGCCGATATGGAACCACTGCTCACATTTTCGGCATTTGGCCGGCAACTCCAGGTTTTACCGGTCAAGCTGGTAGTGGGTCTGCTGTTGCTTGTCTTTGCCCTTGCCGAATTGCTGCCGCGCCTGCGCCGGCTGTCATTTTCACGGCAATTTCTGCCGTTGGGCGGCGCCCTCAGCGGTTTCTTCGGCGGGCTGTCCGGCATGCAGGGCGCGCTTCGTTCGGCCTTCCTGGTCAAGGCGGGATTATCCAAGGAGTCATTTGTGGCAACGGGCGTCGTCATCTCCTGCCTGATCGACATATCGCGGCTTGGCGTCTATGCAAAGCCGGTCATTGCCCATGGCGCGCGTTTCGACTATCCTTTGCTTGCGGCGGTGGCCCTTTCCGCCTTTTCAGGCGCGTATCTGGGGAACCGTTATATCAAAAAAATAACCATGCACGGCATACAAACCATAGTAGCGATCATGCTTTTTTGTGTGGCCCTGGGGCTGATTGCCGACCTGCTATGACGCAAACGGTCCGCGAAAATCACCTTAAATGGATTGTCGGATAGAAAAAACAGCGGAAAGGAGAAAATGTCGGTCAACCGCAACAGCAATGATATCTATTCCATCGAGCACTATCTGCCTTTTTTTTATGATATTCCGGTGGAATGCCCGTACGGACTGGGACAGACGGCGGTTTACCGTCAACAGCAGTTTGTCTCGTTGCCCGATATCATCATGCGTAAGTTTCTGGAGGCGGGATTTCGCCGCAACGGCAATACCATTTACACCATGGTGTGCCCCGGTTGCGGGAAATGCCTTCCGATCAGGCTGCATCCCGGAGAATTCACGCCGAACCGCAATCAGAAAAGGGTGCTGCGCCGCAACGGGGATCTGGAAATTTCCATGGCGGCTTTGCGCATCACCGAGGAAAAACTCTCCCTGTGCGGGAAGTTTCTGGAGAAGCGTTATCCGGGCCGGGGCAATTCAGCGGTCGGCTATTACGGGACCTTTTTCGCCAATTCAATCTGTTCAACCCTGGAAATCGAATATCGTCTTGAAAAAAAGCTCATCGGAGTCGCTGTTGTCGATCTGGGCGGGGACTGGCTGAACGCGGTCTATTTTTATTTTGATCCCGGGGAAGAAAAAAGAAGCCCCGGCACCTTCAACATCCTGCATCTTGTCGAGCTGTGCAAAAACAACGGTATAGAAACGCTTTATCTCGGCTACCTGATCCGCGAGGTCAGGGCCATGAACTATAAACAGAAATTCAGCCCCCATTATCTCCTGGAGGATGGGCGCTGGCACAAACATACATCACGATGAAAGTCATTCTGGCCAAAAAAGCAGGTTTCTGCATGGGCGTCCGCCGGGCAGTGGAAACAACCCTTGACACGGTGCACAAGGGAGAAGGGAAGATTGTCACTTTCGGCCCCCTCATCCACAACCCGCAAGTGCTCGGCTTGCTGCGCGATCAGGGGGTGGAAACCCTCACTGAAATACCGGAAAAAATTGACGGTACGGTGATCATCCGTGCCCACGGCATCCCGCCGGCCCACAAACTGAAGCTGATGGCGGCGGGCGCCGAGGTGAAGGACGCCACCTGTCCTCGGGTGATGAAGGTGCAGGCCATCATCAAAAAATACAAGGAAAACAATTACTTCACTATCATTATCGGCGACAAGAACCACGCCGAGGTCGTCGGCCTGATGGGCTATGCCGAGCCGGATGTGCAGGTGGTCAGCGATGCAAAGGATATCGAGCAACTGCGAATCAGCGGCCCCTATATCATCGTCAGCCAGACCACCCAGGACGAGATGTCCTTTCAACGGTTGAGCGCGGAAATCATGGCCCGTTTTCCGGAAGGCAAGGTGTTCAACACTATCTGCGATTCCACCCACAAGCGCCAGGAAGAGGTGCGCAATCTCGCCGGCAAGGTTCCGGCCATGGTGGTGGTCGGCGGCAGGGGCAGCGCCAATACCCAGCGTCTTGGCCAGATCGCCTCTGAAATGGGATGCCGGGTCTTCATGGCGGAAACCGAGGAAGACCTTGATTTTCAGGTCATCTCCCAGTTTGACCGCATCGGGGTGACCGCCGGCGCTTCCACCCCGACTTGGATGATAAATCGAATCGTACGGGTGCTGGAATCATGCCCCGCCCGTGACGAGGGTCTGCTGAAAATCTCCATTTACCGACTGTCCCGCGCCCTGCTTGCCTCCAACCTCTTTGTCGGGGTTGCCGGCGGCCTGCTTGCCCTGGTCTGCTGTCTGCTGCGGAACAACGCGCCGAAAATGAACGATTTTTTTATTGCCTTCGGTTATCTGCTGGCCATGCACAACATGAACCGTTTTGCCGATTTCAAGAGCAAGAGAATAAATGATCCGTTGCAGGAATCATTCTGGCGTAAATTTTCCCGGCCCCTGCTTGTTTTTTCCTGGGCAGCGCTGCTTTTTTCTCTTTATCTCGCCAGGCAGCAGGGAACAACGCAGTTTGCCATTCTTCTTGCCATGAGTTTTTTTGGTATTCTTTACAACGTCCCCTTTATCCCGAGGATTGTCGCCGCGATCATCCGAGTGCGCAAATTGAAGGAGATCCCCGGTTCGAAAACATTTTTCGTCGCCCTGGCCTGGGCCTTTGCAACCGTTCTCATTCCAAGTCTGAATAAAGATCCATTTTCCGCGCAGACTTTTTCCGTTTTCATGCTTATAGTGCTTTTTGTTTTTATCCGTACCCTGCTTTACGATGTATTTAATGTGCAGGGGGACCAGATTGCCGGCAAGGAAACCTTGCCGGTCTGCGTCGGAGAAAAGGGTTCGATCCGCTTGCTTTACGCCAGCATGGTGATTCTTGCTTTTCTGCTGATTGTTTTTTCTTTTTCCGGCTTAACCCACAAAAGCGCGTTCTGGCTTCTTGTGCCGGTGTTGTCCTTGCTGCTGCTTACCCGGCTTTATGAAACAAAAAAACTCGTACAGGGCATGCGGCTTGAATTCTGGCTTGAAAGCCACTTTTATCTGATGGCGCTCTGTGTCTGGGCGGGTGTCATGATCGGATAGGTGGAAATATTTTTATTATATCAATTATATCTGTGGTTTTTGCGCCCTCTACAGTAAATTTCCGGTTTTCGCGGAATAATCAAAAATGATGCCTGCTGCACCAACATTGAGGAGATAACATGCTTGGCTGGTTCAAGAAAAAATTAAAAATCGGCAAAAAAGACGAGGCGCTTCCGCAAGAAAAAATCGAGGGTGAAGAATCCACGTTGCCCGTGGTAGAGGAGCAGGTCGAGCTTGCGCCGGCGACAGTTGAGGTTGTCACGCCGGAAGCGGCGGAAGAACCCGTCCCCGTGCCGCAAGAGGAGCCTGTCGGCCTTTTCAGTCGACTCAAGGAAAGGCTTGCAAAAACACGTACTTCTTTTGTCAGCCGGGTCGACGAACTCTTTCTCGGCAAAAAGATCATTGATCCCGAGCTGCTGGATGATCTTGAGGAAATTCTTATTACCGCCGATCTCGGGGTCGGCACCACCCATGAACTTATTGAAAGCGCCAGGAGCAAGGTGGCACGAAATGAGCTCAGTGACCCGCAGGTTTTAAAAAAGGTTCTGAAGGGGAAAATAGCCGAATTTATTCATAGTTCCGATCAGGCGGCCGAAATGGTCATGCCCGAGAAAGGACCTTTTATCATCATGGTGGTGGGGGTCAACGGTGTCGGTAAAACAACCACCATCGGCAAGATGGGCCGCAAGTTCGTTCAATCAGGTCGCAGCGTCATGCTGGTTGCGGGCGACACCTTTCGGGCCGCGGCCGTGGAACAGCTGCAGATCTGGGGAAAAAGAATAGGGGTTGATGTCCTTTCGCAGCAGTCCGGCGCCGATCCATCGGCCGTTGTTTATGATGCCATGGATCACGCAATCAAGAAAAACGTCGACGTGGTGATCGTCGACACCGCGGGTCGCCTTCACACCAAGGTGAACCTGATGGAAGAGCTGAAAAAAATCAAACGGGTGATGGATAAGAAAATTCCCGGGGCTCCCCATGAGATCATGCTGGTCATAGACGCCACCACCGGACAGAATGCCATTTCCCAGGCCCGTCTTTTCGGCGAGGCCGTTGGCGTCACCGGCCTGACCCTGACCAAACTCGACGGCACCGCCAAGGGCGGCATTGTCGTCAATATCTGCCGTGAATTCAATATCCCCATCCGTTTTATCGGCATCGGCGAGAAAATGGATGATCTGCGCGACTTTGACGCGGATGAATTCGTCGAGGCGCTTTTTGCCGAGAACGAAAGATGAGATACCAGTACCAAGCGCATAACCAGCCCGGCTGCGGCGGCTGCCTCCTGGTGGTGGCCGTTATTCTCCTTGCTTTCGGCGGTGCGCCGCTGCTTATCGATTTCATCGGTATTCTGCTGGCCGGCGGACTTTTCTTCTTTCTTTTTCTCTTCATCGGTTTCTGGGCCTTTTCCTATTATGTCCGCCGCAAGGTGAGTGAGTATGAAAAGAGCCAGACCGAGGCCCACAACAATTTCGTTTCATCCCTTATCCATATTCTGGTCAAAATAGCCCAGTTTGACGGCAAGATCACCAGAGCGGAACAGCAGACCATCAAGAATTTTTTCCGTTCGCACCTCCGCTATGACCAGAACCAGATGTTCTGGGTGGGGGAGTTGATCAAAGACGCAACCGCCAACACCGATTCCCTCGAAACCCTCCTGGCCGGGTTCAGGAGTTCATTTGCCTATGAGCCGCGACTCATTCTGGTGGAACTGGTTTATCAGGTTTTTTTCTCAAACGAAATAGTTCGGGACCAGGATCTGGAACTGGCGAGAAATATTGCCGAGTACCTGGAACTTTCCCCCTATGATTTGCAGTCCATTCAAAGTCGATATCTTCATCGGCGTCATGCTGCGGTCAATCAGGAACAGCAGTACTATGATGTGCTGGGGCTTGCGCCGGGGGCATCGTTTGAAGAGATAAAAAAGGCATACCGCAAGCTCAGCATGAAATACCATCCCGACAAGGTTGGCCATCTTGGTCAGGAGTTTCAAGGGGTTGCCGAGGAAAAGATGAAAGAACTCAACGCCGCGTACCAGTATTTAAAGAAAAAATTTAATTAATCATGAAAAAGGATTATCCGTTATGAGCAGCATATCCACCAAGATGAATGAATTTGCCAATGCCTCCTCCTGGATCCGCAAGATGTTTGAAGAAGGGGCAAAACTGAAAAAACAGTACGGCGCTGAAAACGTTTTTGATTTCAGCCTGGGCAATCCCGATCTCACGCCGCCGCCCCAGTTCGACCAGGCCCTGCGGAAGATTGCCGCAAACAAAGGCCCTGGGATGCACAGTTATATGCCGAACGGCGGCTATCCTCATGTGCGCGAGGCCTTGGCCGGACAAATTACCGGAGAGCAGGGCATGGCGGTCAGCGGCGATGAAATGCTCATGACCTGCGGAGCGGCAGGCGGCTTGAACGTGGTGCTGAAATCCATTTTAAACCCGGAAGAAGAGGTGATCATCCTTGCTCCTTTCTTTGTCGAATATAAATTCTATATCGATAACCAGGGCGGCAAAAGCGTGGTGGTGCCGACCAAGGAGGATTTCAACCTTGATCTGCCTGCCATCGAGGCAGCGATTACGACGAAAACAAAGGCGCTTCTCATCAACAGCCCCAATAACCCCACCGGGCAGATCTATCCGGAAAGCGACATCAGGGCGCTCGGCGAACTGCTTACCCGTTGCCGGGAAAAAACCGGCAAAACCATTTTTCTCATCAGTGACGAACCGTACCGGAAAATAATTTTTGAAGACTCTACCGTTCCCAGTATTTTCAAGAATTACCGGGACAGCATTATCGTCTCCAGTTATTCCAAGGATCTCTCCCTGCCGGGAGAGCGCATCGGCTATATCGCCGTGCATCCTGAAATCACCGATAAGCCGCAGCTCATGGGCGCCATGACCCTGGCCAACAGGATTCTCGGTTTTGTCAACGCCCCGGCCCTTATGCAGCGGGTTGTCGCCGAACTGCAGGGTGTGACGGTGGACACCTCAATTTACGCGAAACGACGGGAGATTTTCTGCAGCATCCTTGACGAAACGGGTTTTGAATTTACCCGGCCGAAAGGCGCCTTTTATATTTTTCCCAAGGCGCCGATTGATGACGTGGAGTTCTGCGCCCATCTGCAACAGCATAAAATACTCGGAGTTCCCGGCCGGGGTTTCGGCATGCCGGGGTATCTCCGCTTTGCTTTCTGTGTGGAGGATTCGGTCATCGAGCGTTCCCGGGCGGCCTTCAAGGCGGCCATGGGCTCCCTTGGCAAATGAGTGATTCCCTTCCGGTTCATTCACGTTGCGACAGTTGAAAATACTTGTCCTTGAACCCTATTACGGCGGGTCCCACCAGAGTTTTCTGGCGGGACTCGCCGCCCACCTGCCTTTTGTTTTTGATATTTTCAGTCTGCCCGCCCGCGGCTGGAAATGGCGGATGCGTTTTTCCGCCCTCTATTTTGCCGGAATCCTGCCGAAAACACGCGAACATGACCTGGTTCTTTGTTCAACGTTCGTCGATGTTGCCGCACTGCGCGGACTTGGTCCTTCCTGGCTTGCCGAGACACCGATTCTCACGTATTATCATGAAAATCAGTTCGCCTATCCGGTACGGGTTGACGATGAACGGGACATGCATTTTGCCGTGACCAACATGATGACTGCCGCGGCCTCCGACAAAACGGCCTTTAATTCCTGCTACAACCGGGATACATTCCTGGCCGGCTGCCGGGATATCAGCCGGAAAATACCGGATATGAAAATCGATATGATTGGGGCAATCCGCGCCAAGGCGGAAGTCCTTTATCCGCCGCTTGATTTCAGCGATCTTGACGTTGCCGTTTCATCCCATTCTTCTGCCGGCCGGACACCGGTGATTGTCTGGAACCATCGCTGGGAACACGACAAAAATCCCGAGCTTTTCTTTGATGCCTTGTTTCGTCTTCAGGAGGAGCAGGTTGATTTCAACCTCGTCCTGCTCGGCCAGTCCTTTGCGCATCAGCCCGGCATTTTTGAAAAGGCGCTTGACAGGCTGGCTCATCGCATCCTGCATGCCGGATTCGTTCACGACAGAAACGACTACTATCGTCGGCTGGCCCAGGGGGATATCATCGTCTCCACCTCCCGTCATGAATTTTACGGCATCGCGGTGATTGAGGCGGTGCGGGCTGGGTGCAGGCCGTTGCTGCCGAACAAATTGTCGTATCCCGAGCTTTTTCCCGGTGAATTTCTTTATGAAGAAAAAGATTTTTTCCATCGTTTACGGGAAGGCCTGCGCATGGGAAGCCTTGGGACGGAGAGGGGACGCGAGCTTACCCGTCAATATTCCTGGAATTATCTTGGCGGCAGATATAAACAGTGGTTTACAGCATGATCGTCTTTGACCTGCAATGCGAATGCGGTTTTTGTTTTGAGGGGTGGTTCAAGGATCACGACGATTTCGAGAATCAACTTGCAACCGGACTTCTTTCGTGCCCTGGGTGCGGCGACGTTCGCGGCATCAGGAAAATTCTTTCTCCGGTGATTTATTCAAAGGGGTCGGCAAAGGCTGCGGCTCTTGAGATTTCATCGTCCACGGGCGGGGATGGCGAGGATGTGACGCGGGCGATTGAAAATACCCTGCGCACGCTTCGGCAGTTCGTGGAACACAATTTTGAGGACGTTGGGGCTGAATTTGCCGTGAAATCTCTCAAGATCCATTACGGCACGGAAGAACCGAAAAATATCAGAGGAGTCGTCACCCCGGCGGAAGAGGATCTTCTGCGGAAAGAGGGGATCGATTTTTTTAAAATCCCGCTTCCGGGCAAAAAAGAAGACGACAACACCCATTAACAGGACACGAAGGTGAACAGCGTGAAGGAGGGGGCTGCCTGAAGAAGCCTTCTCTCCGAAAAACGCCGACCTTTTTGTCGACAGAGGTTTGCCATGCCGAATCAGTGCCGTGATTTCCCGCGACAACGTTTCTCCCTGCTTTTCCTCCTGCTGCCGTTGCTTGTTGCCTCCTGTGCCGGTTTGCCGAACCCCACTCCCGAAGAACCGGGCAGCATATATTGTCCGCCGGAAGAGCCGACTCTTTTTTCCCTGTATGCTCCGTTTTTTGTGCCGCAAACACTCCATGCCGCTCACAATCGGATCGGTCTGCCCTCTGTTCGGGAGGAGGGGGCCGGCGGCGACGTATTCGTCGACCCCTCCGCGGCGGTCATATATGTCGATATGCATGAATTTTTCACGGCAAGGAGCCGGTACACCAATCTGGTTTATCGCCTCCATTTTCCCGAGGTGCCGCAATTTCATCTGACTGCCGGTAAAAACGGCGGATTGCTGGTCATTGTCACCCTGGACAAGGACAGGAAGCCGTTGCTGGTGACCACGGTTCACACCTGCGGCTGCTATCTTGTCATCACCCCGACCTCGTTTTTGCCGGAAAGCGCCTATCCTGACGGCTGGAACAACCGGAATCAAATGCAGTGGGGCGAGACGCTGCCGGCGCAACTCGAATTTGCCGATAACGGGATCGACGATCAGCGGCTCGTGGTTTTTTTGCGGGATGATACCCATCGGGTCATGGATCTGAAAATTGTCGGGACAAGGGAAGTGAAACGGAAAGCCGCGTCAATCCCGCTCAGACTGGAACCCATGTCGGCATTGAATGCACTGCCGGTTCCGGGTGGCGGAACGACCTCTTTTTTCGAAACAACGGGGTGGCGTCAGGGTTATGTGAAGGATTCCTACAGGCCCTGGGAAATGCTGCTCATCGGCTGGTGGGCTCTGGATCTCAATGTGGGATGCGACAAGGAATACGGTGATCGGCAGACCTCGCAAACCGTTTTTTACACGAGCCTGAAACCCTGGAACCGGCAACGTTCCGATATGCGGGACTTTGCCGCCTTTCTCGCGTTCTGGGGATGGAAACTCTAATTGATGGACTCGTGAAAAGTCTTTCTTCACCACAGAGCGCGCAAAGAGCACAGGGAAAATCTTTTAAATTACAAGCATTTATCTCTGTGTGCTCCGCGGCCTCTATAATTGTTTTTTAGTTTTTATGGAATCATCAAGAATTGGTTCAGGCCAAAATTTTCAGCACTTTTTTTTATTTCCCTCCTTGGCGAAATGGGAGTTGAGGAATTCGCATTCCAGGGGGGAAAGGTCAAAACGAATCTCCGCCTCCTGATAAAGAACATCCCGTTTCTTTTCGGGATGTTCTTTCATTTCTTCACATACCCAGCAAATCACCTTTTTCATCTTGTCTCCTGGGGGTTGGAGCGTGCTGCTCATGGCTGTCTGTCTCCTTTTTGATGCAATGCGCCAGCCTGCTATTTTCTTACCGGCTTGAAGATGATGCCCGACAAGGGGGGAACAGTCACCTTGATATGGTAGCGTGCCTCTCCGAAAGGCTCCGCGTAAGGAGTTTTGACTTGGGGATTATTTACATTGCTGCCCCCGAACGAACTTCCATCCGAGCAGAATATTTCCCGGTAATCGGTCAACTCCGGGACGCCGAGTTTATAATGGTAGTGCACCTGCGGTGTCATATTGAGCAGGCAGACCACGTGTTCGGCGGGATTCTTGCCGAAACGGGCATAGGCAATAATGGAGTTGTCGAAGTCCTTGAAATCCATCCACTGGAAACCGGCGGGGGAAAAGTCCACCTGCCACAGGGCCGGCTGGTTTTTATAGAATTCATTCAGTTTTTCAACATAATACTGCAGCTGGTGATGAAGCGCCTCCTGTTCGGCCAGATGCCAGTCCAGACTTGTCTTGCAGTACCATTCGGAAACCTGGCCGAATTCTCCGCCCATGAAAAGAAGTTTTTTGCCGGGATGGGTCCAAAGAAAAAAGAAGAGCAGCCGCAGGTTGGCGAACTGTTGCCATCTGTCGCCCGGCATTTTTGAAAGCAGCGATTTTTTGCCGTGCACCACCTCATCATGGGAGAGGGGAAGAATGAAGTTTTCCGAAAAGGCGTAGAGCAGGGAAAAGGTCAGATTGTTGTGGTGGAATTTGCGAAACAGGGGGTCGCGGCTGAAATAGTCGAGCATGTCGTTCATCCAGCCCATGTTCCATTTGAAACCGAAACCCAGACCTCCGAGATCCGTTGGTTTTGAAACGCCGTAAAAGCTGGTCGACTCCTCGGCCGTCATGGTTACATCTGGGTGCCGCTGGTAAACAATGGCATTGAGATGCTTGATAAATTCAATGGCATCAAGATTTTCCTTGCCGCCGTAGGGGTTGGGTATCCAGTTGCCGTCCTTTCTGCCATAGTCAAGATAGAGCATGGAGGCAACCGCATCAACGCGGATACCGTCGATATGATATTTGTCCAGCCAGAACAGGGCATTGGCAATGAGGAAATTTGCCACTTCGCGGCGGGCATAATTGAAAATAAGGGTGCGCCATTCAGGATGAGCGCCCTGCCGGGGGTCCTCATGTTCATAAAGAGCTGTCCCGTCAAAGCGTGCCAGGCTGTGACCGTCGGTGGGGAAATGGGATGGAACCCAGTCGAGAATAAGGCCGATATCATTCTGATGGCAACAGTCAACGAAATACATGAAGTCCTGCGGGGTGCCGAACCTGCTGGTCACGGCAAAATAACCGGTGGTCTGGTATCCCCAGGACTCGTCAAGGGGGTGCTCCATCACCGGCATCAGTTCGATATGGGTAAAGCCCATTTTTTTCACATAGGGGACAAGACTGCCGGCAAGTTCCCGGAAGGAAAGAAAACGCTCCGGATTGGAAGGGTCGCGCTGCCATGAGCCGGGATGAACCTCATAAACCGAGACAGGGCGGTCATACAGTTTGTGGGATCTTCTTTTTTCCATCCAGGCCTGATCCTGCCATGCGTAATTGTCGATTTCCCAGACAACCGAGGCGCTTTTCGGCCTGATTTCCGCATAGAACTGGCATGGATCGGCTTTTTCAACGATGTCGTTGGTGGGAGTCCGTATTTCGTATTTGTAGATTTCCCCCTGATGGATTCCCGGGATAAAAAGCTCCCAGATGCCGGATGAGCCCAGCACCCGCATCTGGTGAACACGGCCATCCCAATAGTTGAAATTGCCGATAACACTGACCCGCCGGGCGGACGGCGCCCAAACACGGAACAATGTGCCGTCTATGCCGTCGATAACGGCCGGATGGGCGCCCAGTTTTTCGTAAAGTTGATAATGGGTGCCGTTGTTAAAGAGATGGCGGTCGTATTCGGACAGTTGGGGCAGAAAACGATACGGATCAACATAGGTGCGAATGACGTTATTGTAGCAGGTCGCCTCAAAGAAATAATTGAAGGGCGTGGCATAGTCGGGGACGACGATTTCAAACAGTCCTTCATCCCTCATTTTATACATGTCGCGCTTTTCATCGCCAACCACCAGCCGGACCGATTCGGCCAAGGGAAGAAAGGTGCGGATAATAGCGGAATTCGGATCATGTTCGAGTACATGGACGCCAAGCACCACAAAGGGATCATGGTGGTCGGAGGCGATAACCTTGTCGAGTTCGTGGGTTATGTCAATTGTCATGCTGTTCCTTTATTCATTTTTTTACAGTCGATTGTCGTCAGGCGATATGCGAATGATATTAACGTAAAATACTCCTTTCATTTATATTTGATCACGAAAAAAAGTGTAGCATATTTTTCTCAACAATCCCTATTATTTTTTCCCGGGTCGACATCATACTTGACACACTTATTCTCTCTGATAAGTTTGATGCATGCCGCGCAAAATATGAGGGGCCGACAAAAAAAACAATGATTGTTTTTTTGCGCCATTTCGTTACGGCCCCTTATGTCGTTGGCCGAAGGGTGATGTCACAATTGTTTTCTTACAGCGGCTTCCTTCCATGAATGGTACCGAAAATGGACAGTCTTACCGGATATTTTTTGATTGCCACGCCCCGGATGCCGGACCCCCGGTTTGCCCGCAAGGTTATTTATGTGTGCAGCCATACGTCTGAAGGCGGTGCCATGGGACTGGTATTGAATGATCCCATTGAAGATGTAACCTTGGAGGCGCTTTACGAGAGCATGGATATCCCGACTCCGGACATTTCGCTGCCGCCTCTTTTTTTCGGCGGACCGGTGGAAATCGAGGCTGTTTATATCCTTCATTCCAGTGATTACCGCGCCAAGGAATTCATGGTAATAAACAGGCAGGTTCATCTGTCCAGGGATGCCGGGATTCTGCACGATATTGCCGTGGGCCGCGGTCCGAAGGATTACCGTTTTTGTCTGGGCTATTCCGGATGGGCGCCGGGGCAGCTGGAGAATGAGCTTACCGATGACGGCTGGCTGGCCCTGCCGGCTGACTATGAGGATCTTTTCGGGGTGAGTCCTGTCCGGATGTGGGAGCAAGTCACCGCAAAGCACGGCATCGACATCAGTCTTTTTGGAGAAATTACCGGCAGGGCGTAAGCCTTGACCGATTTTATTCATTTTTTTATCAGCAGGATACTCATGGAAAGGGAAATATTCGAGTGCAAACAGTGCGGCTACTGCTGTCATGGGGAGACAACCGTTTCCCTTGACGATGCCGACCTGGAAAGAATGGTTGATTATCTCAAGATGCCCGTTGACGAGGTGAAGAAAAAATATTTGCGGGTTACCGGCACGGTGGTGCAAATGAAAATAGTCGACGGCCATTGCATCTTTTTTGATAACGGCTGCACAATTCATTCCGGCAAGCCGTGGCGCTGCACCCAATGGCCGCTGCATCCCAGCATTCTCGCCGACCCGGCGAACTTTCAGGCGATCAGCACTTCCTGCCCCGGAATCAACAGTGAAATGGGTTATGAAGAATTCTGCAGAATTTTTTCTTCTCGACTGAAAGAAGGCAACGGCCGCTGATGCGACTGGAGCTGATTTCTCCCGGAAAAACAAAAGAAGGGTATCTCCGCGCAGGTATCGAGGATTTTGCCGGCCGCATCAGTCATTACGCCAAAATAGACATGAAGGCGGTCAAGGAAATAAAAGGTCCCCATGAATCAGACCGGGCGCGCGAAAAAGAGGGGAAGCTGCTTCTGGAAAGTTGCAGCAAAGGGGCTTTCCTGGTTGCGCTCGACCCGGCGGGAAGCCGACTGTCATCGGAAAAATTTGCTGAACTTGTTGGCGACTGGGAAAATCAGGGCAGACAGGTTGTTTCATTCATCATCGGTGGTCCGGAAGGACTTGCAGCGGCCGTGGTCAACAGGGCGGATCTGGTTCTCAGCCTCTCCCCCATGACCTTTACCCATGAAATGGCGCGGCTGCTGCTGTTGGAACAGCTATATCGTGCATACACCATCAAGGCGGGGACAAAGTATCATAAATAATTTCAGGGGATATTCAGACAGCTTCCACGGCAGTGACTTCCTCCACCTCTGATTTGAGAAATTTTTCAATCCCTTCCTTCAGGGTTATCTGGGACATGGGGCAACCCTTGCACGCTCCGGTGAGTTGCACCTTCACAACGCCCTTATCCGTCACATCAACCAACAGGACATCCCCCCCATCCTTTTGGAGAGTCGGCCTGATTCGATCCAGCGCATCCTGTACTTTTTCTCGCATGAAAAAGACTCCTTGTAAAATATTTGCCTTGAACATAGCACAGAGCCGGGTTGAAGACAAGTCCGGGGACGCATCACTTCATTTGATGCTGGTGTTTTGAAAAAGAAATATTCTATAATGGTTTCATTGTTAATGCGGCAAGAGAAAAAAGGTGAAGTCGCGTTCAAAAAAAAGTGTGCCGGACCGTTTTTATCATAAACACCGTGGAGAAATTGAATGAGCCAGCAAGCGAAAAGAAACATTTTGCTCGAAGTCGGGACCAACGAACTGGAAGTCATCACCTTTTATCTTGAATGGATTGATCCCGATACCAACCGGCTCCATAAAAACACCTACGGCATCAATGCCGCCAAGGTGCGGGAGCTGGTTGCCTATCCCGGTGACATAACGGAAGTGGCGAACAGCGCATCATGTGTGAAGGGAGTCTTTCTCCTTCGCAACCATACCATCCCTTTGATTGATCTCTGTGATTGGTTTACCTATCAGACGGATACTCAAAAAAAAGAAGATAAAAAATGGGTGGTTATTGTTGCGGAATTAAACGGCAAGGCCTTCGGCTTTATCACCCACGGCGTCGACAAAGTCTACCGGATTTCCTGGTCCCAGATAACTCCGCCTCCGCAACTTATCGCTTCAAGTCAGAGTATCACCGGAATATGCCAGGTCGATAATCTCATAATTCAAATGATCGATTTCGAGAGGATTGTCGGCACCATTGACCCGAGCATGGTGGTACGATCGAACCTGGCTGAAGAAGACATCCAGAAAATTGAAGAAAAATATGACAAGTCCGTTCTGGTGGTTGATGACTCCCGAGTTGTTCTCATGCAGTTGACGAAAACGTTGCAGACTGCGGGGTTTAAGGTAATTCCGAAGTCCGATGGACAGGCGGCTTTTGAATTTCTCGAAGATCTGAGGACAAAGGGCGAGGTTGACAAAAAGATTCTGGCCATTATTTCAGATATTGAAATGCCGCGGATGGATGGCCATCATTTGTGCATGCGGGTCAAACAACAAGCGGCCTACAGGAAAATTCCACTTCTGCTTTTTTCATCGATGATTAATGATGCCCTGCGTCGCAAAGGGGAGTCTGTCGGGGCCGATGATCAGGTGACCAAGCCGGAACTTGATAATCTGATAGAAAGAATGCAGGACTGTATCAATCGACTGGGCAAGAAGTAAACGTACAACTGGGCAGCGGGAAGATGCATTGCTCGACCTGTAAAAATCAAAGCAGCATGGTTTGGGAAAAAACGTCTGCTGCAAAAGGACATTCTTTGTTGACCATGCACCTGAGATTAGCTATATAGAGAGGACGGAAAATCTTCAGTTATTTCAAATTTTGTATCCAGTTTGTCAATTTTTTGAATGCCAATTCAAATCAACTTATGCAAGGAGCGAAAACATGGGAAAAAATCACGATAAGGCCTTTATTCTTTGGTTCGACGATATCGGGATTGAAGATGTGCCGATGGTTGGTGGAAAAAACGCATCGCTTGGTGAGATGTACCAGAAACTCACCTCAAAAGGAGTTGCCGTTCCCCATGGCTTCGCCATTACCGCCTATGCTTACCGCTATCTGTTGGAAAAGGCCGGAATCGAGGAAGCCATCAGAAACGTTTTGGCCGATCTTGATACCCATGACATGAAAAATCTTTCCGAACGCGGCGAAAAGGTTCGTAATATTATCAGAACCGCTGAATTTCCCGATGAGCTCCGTCAGGAAATTATTGCAGCATACAAAAAAATGGAAGCCGAATACGGACCGAATGTCGATGTGGCCGTTCGCTCTTCCGCCACCGCCGAGGATCTGCCCGACGCCTCCTTTGCCGGCCAGCAGGAAACATATCTTAATATTCACGGTTATGACAATCTCATTCAGAATTGCCGTAAATGTTTCGCCAGTCTTTTTACCAACCGTGCTATTTCCTATCGCCACGACAAGGGATTCGGCCAGTTTGACGTCTATCTTTCCATTACTGTCCAGAAAATGGTGCGCAGTGATTCCGCCTCTTCCGGCGTCATGTTTTCCATTGATACGGAAAGCGGCTTCAAGGATGCCGTTTTTCTGACCGGTGCCTGGGGACTTGGTGAAAACGTTGTGCAGGGTGCGGTAAATCCTGATGAGTTCTATGTTTTCAAACCAACCCTGAAAGAGGGCAAAAGGCCTATTGTCAGCAAGCGGGTCGGCAGCAAAGAAATCAAAATGATTTACGACAACGACCCCAACACGGAAGAGCCCGTTAAAAACATTCCCACAACCCCGGCTGAGCGCGGCATGTACATCATCAATGACGACGAGATTCTGCAGCTGGCCAAATGGGCATGCATCATTGAGGACCATTACAACAAAGGGATGGATATAGAGTGGGCAAAAGACGGTGACGGAGTCAACGTCGGAACCGGAAAACTGTATATCGTCCAGGCACGGCCTGAAACCGTTCATTCCCAGGCATGCAAGAAAACCATGGAAACCTATGTCCTCAAAGAAAAAGGAGAGGTCATCGTTGAGGGACAGGCGGTTGGTACCAAGATCGGTCAGGGTATTGCCCATGTTATCAAGGACACCGCCCATATCGGCCAGTTTAAGAAAGGCGAGGTGCTGGTTACCGATATGACCGATCCCGACTGGGAGCCGATCATGAAAATCGCCAGCGCCATTGTTACCAACCGTGGCGGCCGGACCTGTCATGCCGCCATCATCTCCCGCGAACTTGGTATCCCCTGTGTTATCGGCACGGAAAACGGTTCGGAAATCATCAAGACCGGCACCGAAGTGACGGTTTCCTGTGCCGAGGGCGAAACGGCCCATATCTATAAAGGACTGCTCAAATTTGAGGTCGAGAAACTTGATCTCGATTCGGTTCCGGCCACCCGCACGAAAATCATGATGAACGTCGGTATTCCCGAGAAGGCATTTTCCGAAGGACAGATTCCCAATGAAGGTGTCGGCCTGGCCCGTGAAGAGTTCATCATCAACTCCCACATCGGCATTCATCCTCTCGCCCTTTATAATTTTGAGGAGCTCAAGGCAAAAGCGGCAACCGACAGCAAGGTTGCCGAGGTGGTTGCCGAGATAGAAAGGAGAACCAGCGCCTATCCCGGAGACAAAAAACGGTTCTTTATCGACAAGCTTGCCGAAGGTGTCGGCAGGATCGGCGCCGGCTTTTACCCAAAAGACGTCATTGTTCGTCTTTCAGACTTCAAGAGTAATGAATATGCCAACCTTGTCGGCGGGAAGTTCTATGAGCCGGTAGAAAGCAATCCGATGATCGGCTGGCGTGGCGCTTCGCGCTACTATGACCCGAAATACCGTCCTGCTTTTGAGCTTGAATGCCAGGCGCTGCTCAAGGCCCGCAACGATATGGGCCTGACCAACATCAAGTTGATGGTGCCTTTCTGCCGTACCCCGGAAGAGGGGAAAAAAGTTATTCAGGTTATGAAGGAAAACGGCCTGGTGCAGGGTGAGAACGGACTTGAGATTTACGTCATGTGCGAGATCCCCAGCAACGTCATTTCCGCCGACGCATTTGCCGATGTTTTCGACGGCTTTTCCATCGGCTCAAACGACCTGACCCAGCTTACACTTGGCCTTGACCGGGATTCCGACCTGATTGCCCATATTTTTGATGAGCGCAATGATGCCGTCAAGACCATGGTGAAAATGGTCATTGATACGGCGAAACGCCGCGGTAAGAAAATCGGCATCTGCGGCCAGGCGCCCAGTGACTTTCCGGAGTTTGCCACCTACCTGGTTGAATGCGGCATCGACTCGATGAGCCTTATCCCCGATACGGCGATCAAGACACGGCTTGCGGTACACGAAAAAGAAAAAGAACTCGGCATCGCGCCCTGATATCTTTTTTCGCTAAAGAGGTATCCGCTACCAATAAAAAAAAGGCCGGGATTACTCCCGGCCTTTTTTTTATCTGACTTCCGATCTTTGTCTTTGCCGCTTAATTTCCCAGTTTCGACAATCTGCCTTTGGCCGCATCGACCTGGTCGCTGCTCGGGTATTCGGCCAGAATTTTGTTGTAAACAATCTTGGCGGTTTCCGAGTCCTGGAGCTTTTCAAAAGCCATGCCCTGTTTGAAAAGGGCTGCCGGGGCCTTGACATGATTTGGATAATCGGCAATGACATTCTGGTACTCGAGAATGGCCATGGCGAATTCGTCCTGATTGAAAAGACAGTCGCCGATCCAGAATCTTGCGTTGATGGCAAGTTCATCATTCGGATGTTTCTTGGCGAACTGGGCAAAAACATCGTGGGCCTCTTTGTATTTTTTCGCCTTAAAAAGCTCCAGTCCCTCATCGTACATGGTGTTGCCCGAGGCTTTGGCTTGCGCTTGATTGGGCTGAATTGCGGTAACCGCTTGCGGTTCTGGTTCTGCTTGTTCGCTGACCGCGGCGGCGATGCCCGGAGACTTTTTGATCTTTACCGGGGTTATCTCGTGCCGCTGCTGAGAGCTGGAGCTCTGCCGGGCAAGCTCGGCTTTTTTCCTCGCCATTTCAGCCGCCAGGGCCGCGGCTTTTGCCTGCTCTTCCTGCATTTCCGCCAGGTTTGTATGAACGTTGGCCAGGCGGGTGTCAATTTCGCTGGTACTGGACTCGACGGTGGTGATTCGCTCTTGTAAGGAACCGGCCTGTTCATCGGTTTTTTGGCCCAACAAGGAAATTTCTTCCTGAAGTTTCTGATTTTCCGATTGCAGATTTCGATAACGGTGACGCGATTCGTCGAGCTGTCCTTTGATCTGCAGCAATTCAGCGTTTAGCTTGTCAATGGTACTCCCCATTCCCGCCTGCTGCTTGCGCATCACCTCAACGGAACTGCCGGCATTATTCTGCAGTTGGTCAAAGTCGCGTTCCAATTCGACAAGCCTGTTGTCCAGGCTACGGAATTGCAGCTGGAGACCACGAAAATCCTGGTCGGTCACACAGCCGGAAAGCAAGGGGACAAGCCCGACGGCAAGAAGCGAATAAAAGGAGCGGGAAAAAATTTTCTTCATCAGTGTGACCTCTTAAATGTAGCGTTCATCAAAAAAGACTGCTTTTCAATCAATTCTGTTTGACCATTGAGGGGTAATTTGGTTTCCGTCCAATGAAAACAACTGCCGCATTTCCTGGCCGTTGTGAAAAATCGCGTACAATTTTTTCGCATTACCGACTGTACGGCTGAAAACCAGCTGTCGTGAGTCGGGAGACCAGCTCGGTGCTTCATGATCGCCGCCGGAGGAGGTCAGTTGGATGGGCGCGCTTCCTTTCGGGGAAATCTTGAAGAGCTGATAGGAACCTTCATGCCGTGCCGTATATGCGATCCATTGTCCGTCGGGAGACCAGGCGGGAGTGGTGTTTTCATTCCCCTGATAGGTCAACCTGTTGGTGGAGCCGGAATTGTAATCCATGATATAAATTTGGGGCACGCCGCTGCGGTCGGAAACAAAGGCGACCTGGCTGCCGTCCGGTGAAAAACTGGGAGAGACATTGATGCCGGCATTTGCCGTTAATCGCCTGACGATACTGCCGTCCATATTCATCTGATAAAGATCCGGATTACCGTCTTTACTCAAGGTTACCAGCATGCTCCGGCCATCAGGGCTCCAGGCTGGAGCCATATTCAAGCCGACTCGGCGGGAAATGGCCTTGGTTGTTTTGTCCTGGGAAAGATCGGTAATGTAAAGGTTGGCGTTGCCGCGATGATAGGAGGTATACGCCATGCGCGACACATTCGGAGAAAGCCGGGGCGCCAGGGAAAGAAATTTGTGCCGTGTAACCTGCCGTACGGAATCCCCAAAAATATCAGTGAGAAATATCTCCTTGTTCCCGGTCCGGTCTGAAACAAAGGCAATCTTTGTCGTGCTGACTCCCGGATTGCCCGTCAGTTTCTCAATGACTTGGTCACAGTACTTGAGAACGGTTTTTTTGCTTTGATTCCTGTGCATGCTGAATTTGCGGCCGAAAATCATTTTCCCTTCCGATACGTCCTGCAGGCGCAGCTCCAAATTGACATTGTCGCCTGTAATGACATATTGTCCCAAAATGACGTAATCAGCGCCCAAAGTCGTCCAGTTTGCGTCCTGCATGCCACCATAGGACTCAGGAGGGATTGTTTTCAAGAAACCATGAAAATCAAGGGCTTTGCCGGTGAGCATTGCCAGATCCCGGCCGGCTTTCTGTATTTCGCCGGGACGGTTGAGATCCTGGAAATAAGGAACGGCAACAGGCACCTTCTTGGATTCCGCACCGGTAATGTCGAGATTGACTCTTTTCGCCGCCAGGGTAGGGTCGGCAAAGGCCAGAAAGAGAGCTGCAAACAGGGTGGCATAGAAAAAATTTTCGATAAGTTTCATAGGAGAATGTGTGATGGTTATTTGTTATTCCATGCCGCTCGGGTGAAAAACAAGGCCGATTTCCAGACTGTCCTCGTCTATTCCCGGAGGAAAGGGCGGCAGCGGCAACGATTCTTTCAAGGTTTTTTCGACAAACTGATCAAAATAAGGATTGTCGGATTTTTCTTCAATATAATGATCCGTGACGGTGCCGTCACGTTGCACATGGACAACCACGACCGATTTCAAGTCATTTTTCCACTCCTGCAGGGCCGGCAAAATCCAATGCTCATGAATTTTGTTTGAAACGGCAATGTAATATAATTTTAATGCCGCATCAAGCTGCGAGCTGCTGCCGGTGCCGGTTCCAGCGGTGGAAGTTGATGCCGTCGCGGTTGAATTGACCGCGGTGGATGAGGGGGTTTTTCCTTTTCCGGATGGACGCTGGGAATGGATGGTCTGACGCAGTTTCGCGACAGCTTCATCAGCGGCAACTGCCGCTTCAGCTTCCATTTCCCGTGCTTTCTGCAGCTCTTTCTGGCGGTTCAGATTTGCCTTGATCCGCTCCAGTGCTTTATCGATATTTTTCTCTTCAAGCTTGGGCGTGGCCGGTGGTTTTTTCTGTTTTAATTCCTTTTTGACCTGCCGGGGCTTCAAACTTATTACTTCAGCCGGTTCTGTCGATTCAGATTGAACCGGTTCAACCGGTTCGGCAACAACCGGTTTGGTTATCGGTTCCTCGATGGGTTTTTCAATAACTCTTTCCACCGGCGGGGTAATTTTCGGTGGGGCGACCTCTTTTGCCGGAGGAGGCGGAGGAGGGGGTGGTTTGGTTTCCGTCGCCGGTTTCGACTCAACCGCCTCAAAGAGATTAACGGTATATATTTCTTCGTGTTTGTTGAAGTCGAAAAAAGACAAGGGGAACGCCAGCATGGCAGTGACAAGCAGATGAATGCCGAGGGCGAAAAAAAGTGTTTTTTTTCGATGCTCGGCAACAAAACGATCTATTGTAACCAGGCGATTTTGTTCATCTGAAAAATTTATGACAATCGGCATGATTCAGCGTTTCTTTTCTTCCGGTTTTGTCACCATGCCGAGTTTGTTGAACCCGGCATCCTTGACACTTGCCATTACCTCGGCAACAATGCCGTACGGAACATTCTTGTCCGCCTTGAGCAGAATGGTTTTTTCCGCGTCGACCTGAGCCAGTTTGTACAGCTCCTGTTTCAGTATACTAATATTTCCCTGGATCTTGCCGAGGGCTATGGTTCCTTTTTCATCAATGGATATGACAACCGGATGCTCATCCTGGCGCAGCGGTTTCGCCGTGGTTTCCGGAAGGTTGACATCGACCCCCTCGGTCATCATCGGCGCCGTCACCATGAAGATTATCAGCAGGACGAGCATTACATCCACCAGGGGCGTAACGTTGATTTCCGCGACAACCGACCGTTTTCCCTTTTTACCTATTGGTCCCATGGTCAAGTGTCCTTAGCAGCGGGAAATAAGATCCCTTTCGACAAGGTTGAGGAAATCACTGGCAAAACTCTCCATGCTGCCCTCAAAAGTGTCTACCTGGCTCGAATAGTAATTGTAGAAAATAACGGCCGGAATAGCAACCGCGAGTCCCGCGGCAGTCGCTACAAGGGCTTCGGAAATACCGGGGGCGACAACCGCAAGCGACGCGGATCCCCGGGCGCCTATTTCCTTGAACGAGGCCATGATTCCCCAAACGGTGCCGAAAAGTCCGATAAATGGGGTGGAGCTTCCCGTGGTGGCGAGAAAGGAAAGGGATTCGTTCAACAGGGAAGCTTCCTTGTCGACGGATTTGTTTAAAACCCTTTTCAGGTTTTCCATGCCGGCAAGGCACATCTCAAGGGTCTGGGGCTCACCGTTGGTACTCGTCTTGCGCTTGCCGATTTTTTGCAGTTCGGCATAACCCGACCTGAATATGGCAGCTTCCGGGCAAAGGGAGGAATCAAGCGCCGATTTATAGGCCTCGGCAAGTGTTTTACTGCTCCAGAATTTATCCAGGAACTGTTTTGATTCAGCCTTGACCTTTTTGAAAAGCATTTGTTTCTGAAAAACAATATACCAGGACATCAATGAAAAAAAGAGCAGAAGCATCATGACGATTTTGACGACCAGCCCCGCATTCCAAAACATGGTGAAAATATTCAGTTCTTGCACGGTAATTCCTTAATAATGACGTTGGCTCAAGATAGATGAAACCGGATGAAAAAGGGAGGATACTTGTTGCTGGTTCTGGTTAATGATAGAATGACATAGTGTTATGAAACGGGTGAAAAAAAGATACCCTTGGATGGGAAATCAAAGGAAATGACATAAAATCGAAACCTCGAACCTGCATAATAATATGTTTCATTAAAACGAAGTATTATATATACCCTTTTTTTACTATTTCAAGAAGATTTTAATGGAAACGCCAAACAGTGTCCCTTTTTAGAAAAAAAGCTTGCAAAAAAAGTTCCGTTTTTGCCGTTTTTTTTTACTTCTTTCTCAGCGGATTTTTTTGACATACGCCATGAAAGAGGGTAATTAATCTGATTTTTCATAAAATTGCGTGTTTTTTAATTTTGACAAATTTATTGTAAGGCTACAGTGATCATGAAAGCTATTCAGGTAGGACTCATAGGATTTGGCACCGTCGGCAGCGGAACCGCTCAGGTGCTTTATGAACAGGCGGAGCGCCTAAAGAAAAGAAGCGGCTTATCCATTGTCTTGAAAAAAGTGGCAGATATTTCAGTGGAAAGTCTGCCGAGCCTGTTTCATGGCACGGAATTGACCAGGGATGCCGCGGATATCATTAATGATCCTGAAATTGACATTGTCATTGAACTTATCGGCGGGACAACTCTTGCGAAAAAGTTCATTCTTGAGGCGATCCGCCAGGGCAAGCATGTGGTGACCGCCAACAAGGCGCTCCTTTCCGAGCATGGCATGGAGATATTCG
Organism: Desulfobulbaceae bacterium DB1; assembly: GCA_001914235.1. Lineage (NCBI taxonomy): Bacteria > Pseudomonadati > Thermodesulfobacteriota > Desulfobulbia > Desulfobulbales > Desulfobulbaceae > Desulfobulbaceae bacterium DB1. The sequence goes on along the minus strand of MQUF01000008.1, from coordinate 168,083 downwards.
CTGCCGCCCATGAAAAAAATGTGGAAATCGGATTTGAGGCCAGTGTCGGAGGGGGCATCCCGCTTATCAAGACCCTCAAGGAAGGTCTGGTTGCCAACAAAATACTGACCATCATGGGCATCATGAACGGTACCGGCAATTATATCCTGACCCAGATGACCGACCATGGAACCCCCTTTGCAGAGGTTCTGGCCGAGGCGCAGAAAAAAGGATATGCTGAGGCCGATCCAACCTATGATATTGAGGGTATCGATACAGCCCACAAGCTTGTCATTCTGATGACCATGGCCTACGGCATGGATGTGCGGCTGGAGGATGTCATCTGCGAAGGCATTTCCCGGATCGAGCCGATTGACATCGAGTTTGCCAAGGAGTTCGGTTACCGCATTAAATTGTTGGCCGTCAGCCGCAACCACGGCGAACATGTCGAGGCACGGGTTCACCCGACCATGGTGCCGGAAAAACATATGCTGGCCAATATCAACGGGGCATACAACGGTTTCTATTTTACCGGCGACATGGTGGAAAACATTCTCCTGTACGGCAAAGGTGCAGGTAAGATGCCGACCGGCAGCGCGGTTGTGGCCGACGTGGTGGATATCGCCAGAAACATTTCCTGTAATGCAATCAATCGGGTCCCCAGTCTTTCCTATCAGCACAAGCATATCGCCCGACGACGCATCACTCCCCTGGAAGAACTCAGCTTTCCCTATTATTTCAGATTTTCCACCCTGGATAAACCTGGGGTGCTGTCAAAAATTTCCGGCATCCTCGGGAAATACGACATCAGTATTGAATCGGTGATTCAGAAGGGCAGGGAGAAAAAAGGAACCGTCCCCATCGTCATGCGGACCTATGAAGCAAAGGAAGCCTCTGTGAGAAAAGCCCTTGAGGAAATCAACGCGCTTGAAACCACCACTGCGGAAACGGTGAAGATTAGAATTCTGGTTAATGAAGAATAACATGAAATATATCATATTGGTTGGGGACGGCATGGGAGATTTTCCCCTCGATGTGCTCGAGGGGAAAACGCCCCTGGAAGCTGCCAGGACACCGGCCATGGATTTCATCGCCCGGCACGGCATACAGGGCCAGGTGCAAACGGTTCCCCAGGGGTTCCCCCCCGGCAGCGACGTGGCCAATCTGTCTCTGCTTGGATACAGACCGGAAGAAGTCTACTCCGGTCGTTCTCCCCTGGAAGCCGCCAGCCTCGGAGTTGATTTGCAGGAAAACGAGATCGCCTTCCGTTGCAATCTGGTGACTCTGCACCACGAAGGCGACAGGGTCATCATGGTTGATTACAGCGGCGGCCATATTGATACGGACGAGGCGAGGGAACTCGTCGGAGCGATCAATGATTCCATTTCAAACGATAAATATACCCTTTATCCCGGTGTCAGTTACCGCCATCTTTTTATTTATCGAGGCAATCCGGCCGGGCTTGTCACCGTTCCGCCACATGACTATACCGGCCAGGACGTCACTGCCTTCTGGAAAAAATATGAGCTGCAGCCGCTGTTAATGGAATTCATGAAGAAAGCGGGGCAGATCCTGCAGAAGCATCCCATCAATAAGAAGAGGGAGGAGCTTGGCAAATCTTCGGCAAACGGAGTCTGGCTCTGGGGCCAGGGAAAGGCCCCGAAAATGTCAACCCTGCAAGAGAATTACGGCATCAGCGGCGCGTTGATTTCAGCGGTTGACCTGCTCAAGGGTATTGGTGTCTATGCCGGCATGGAAATCATTAACGTGCCCGGCGCCACAGGCTATCTGGATACCAATTACCAAGGCAAGGTCGATGCGGCCCTGCAAGCGATCAGTGAAAAAGATTTTGTCCTTGTGCATGTCGAGGCGCCGGACGAAACCGGCCATCAGGGGTTGCTTGATGAAAAAATACAGGCCATTGAAGATTTTGACGACAAAATCGTCCGGCCCATGGTGGATGCCATGCTTCAGGACAAGACAACGGATTTTCGCTTGGTTATCTGCATGGACCACCTGACCCCTTTGCGGCTGAAAACCCATGTTGCCGATCCGGTCCCTTTTGCCCTTTTTGATTCCCGCAGCCCGGAGAAGAAAAACAACAACGGTTATACCGAGAAAAACGGCGCAGCTTCTTCTGTGCATTTTGCAAACGGCGAGAAATTTTTTCGTTTCGTGGTTGAAAAATAAAATTTTCTTGTGGAAATGTCTTTACTTAAGATCAACCTGACCGATCCCGTCCAGCTGAGTTCCTACCGGGTTCTTTACGGCGACACCGATGCCGGGGGAGTGGTCTACAACGCCAACTATCTCCGTTTTTTCGAACTTGGACGGTCTGACTTCATGCGGGAACACGTCTGTTCCTATCGTCAAATTGAAGAACGCGGGTTTATTCTGCCGGTGGTGGAAAGCTATTTGCGCTTCAAGGCACCTGCTCGATATGATGATCTCATTACCATCAAAACCTCCATGCAGCAGATTTCAGCTTTTTCCTGGCGTTTTAATCATCACATCCTGAAATCAGAGGGAAACAAATTGCTGGTAAAAGGCTTTACCATTCATGCCTCGGTGAACATGACGGGGAAACTGGCCAAGCTTCCATCCGATATTATCGAACTGCTGAATCTCGCTTCTTTTCCGCCTCTCTGTGATTGACGCCGACTGCCTGCAGTTTTCCCCGTTTTCCTGAAAAAGTCCGGATGAAGCGGCAACGCATGATATCCGGCGTTTCGTTGCCCTGAACGAAACGGCTCATTCTCCATGTCCGTCATATATATCCTGTCAGGAATCTTGTTGCATCCAGGTTGACACCGTTTAATCTTTCCTGTAAATATTACCATTTTGTGACAAATGCCGCACTAATAGTTTTTTTCTATGGAGGCGATCCGGAAAATACATGACCAGTGCCGAAAGTAAAAATTCCATGGCGGATGTTTATCGATTCCTTGCGCAATCAATGCGATATCCGACAACGGATTGGTTCACGGAAGAGTACTGGTCTGCCCTGCTTTCTCTTCTTGCCGAGTTGCACTTTCATGCGGAAAGAGAGGAGTTGCTCACGTCTCGGCAAGAATCTTCGGATTTCATCGAAGATATTCAGGTTGAACATACCCGCCTTTTCATCAATGCCGTGCCCCATGTCATCGCGCCACCCTATGCCTCTGTCCATTACAGGGGCGACGGCACCTTCTACGGCAGAATCGCTGAATCAACGAAGAAGTTTTACAGGGAGAAGGGATTTTCCCTGGTCCGGGAAGATGACCTTCCTGATCATATTGTTTACGAACTGGAATTTTTGGCTTTACTTGCGCATGAAGAAGACGAAAAAGGAGAAAAAGAGTTTCTTGAGAAATTTTTCACCCCCTGGTTTTCAATTTTCATGGACAAGGTTATTGAGGAGGCTCATCATCCTTATTACCGGGTGGTGATGAAATTAATCGTTTTTTTTACGAGGGAGGGGCTTTAATATGTCTATCAAAATGACACGACGCAAGTTCCTGCAAACCACGTCTTTGGCGGCTGCGTCGATTCCGCTGGCCAAAGTTGTGTCGGCGGAAACCGGGTTTGCACCAAACAAATTCACAGCACCCGGCAGTGCCGTTGCTACCGAGACGGTCACCGGCGGTGTCTGTGAAATGTGTTTTTGGCGTTGTAATGTGGTGGGGAAAGTACGAGATAAAAAGCTTGTCAAGCTTGAAGGCAACCCGAAAGGCATTGATAACGGGACTGCCATCTGTGCCCGCGGCAACGCCGGCATCAAACTGCTGTATGATCCGGATCGCCTGAAGTATCCGATGAAAAATATCGGTGAAAGAGGCAATCCAAAATGGAAACGCATCACCTGGGAAGAGGCCCTTGATGAATGCGCGACCAAGTTGAAAGCCGTAGAAACCAAATACGGAGCCCACGGAATCGCCATGTTTCCTCATGGCGCATCGGCGAAATACCCCATGGAGTATCTGGAAAACGTCATCGGCACCCACAATGTGAGCGAGGCATCCTTCTTTCAGTGCCGCGGCTTGCGGGACACCGGGTACATGGCTACCTTCGGCACGCCTCCGGGTGAGAATGTCGACATGGCCAATGCCAAAGTGATCTTTCTGGTCGGTGACCATTTGGGCGAAAATGTTCATGTCTCCCACCTGAAGAGATACCTGAAAGGCCTGGAGAACGGCGCAAAACTGGTCGTTCTTGACCCCCGTTATTCCGCATCCGCCGCCAAATCCGATATCTGGGTGCAGATAAAGCCCGGTACGGATACCGCATTCATGCTGGCTGTCATGAATTACCTGCTGGAAAAAGATAAATACGACAAGAAATTCGTCGGCGAACGTTGTGTCGGGTTTGAAAAATTCAAGAAAGGCATTTCTCATGCTTCCCTGGATTGGGCCGCAAAAATTTGTGATGTGCCGGTGGAGCAGATTCAGGAGGTCGCCGACCTGCTTGCCGCCAACGCCCCGAATGTTTCCATTCATCCGGGCCGCCATGTGAGCTGGCACGGCAACGATTTCCAGCGCATGCGCGCCCAGGGTTGTCTGACCGCCCTGCTCGGCGCCATCGGCGTTCCCGGCGGTTTTGTCAAACCGAAAGGGCCCAAGGTAAAAGGGATAGGCTGGCCCAAGGGTGAACATAGTGGTGAGCATAATCTTCGTCTGATGGCGGACAAGCATCATTATTCTCCTCCCGGTACGCCCACTGATCTGATCAGGGAGGCCTGCCTGACCGGCAAGCCATATCCCATCAAGGCGTGTGTTATCTGGGGCCAGAACCCCATGCAAACCATCCCGAATCAGCAGAAAACAATAGATGCCTTAAAGCAAATGGATTTCGTCATGTGCGTTGATGTCATGCCCACCGACATCACCATGTATGCGGACATCCTGTTGCCTGAAGCGTCCTACCTGGAAAGGTACGATTACATCAAGACAGGCACTCAGTGGAATTTTGCCGATCCGCATCAGCAATTCATTGCCCCGAGAATGCCCTTGGTTGAGGCCATGTTTGAACGCAAGGATCAGGTGTGGATTACCAACGAACTGGCCACGCGCATGGGCTACGCCGACAAGATCCCGGTAAAAAGCCTTGAAGAAAAGATTGACAAGGAGCTTGCCACGGTCAATCTTTCCCTTGAGCAGATCCGCAAAGAGGATGGTATTCATCTTCAGCCCGGCAAGGATCCTTACGGCGTTGCAGAGGATTTTGAGGTTCTTCTTTATAATGAGGACCTGGAGGACAGCGGTTATCCGGGCGTGCCGACCTATATTCCGGTTGAAGAAACTCCCAAGGGATTTGCCAGACTTGTTTATGGCCGTTCCCCTGTGCATACCTTCAATCGCAGCCAGAACAATGTCTGGTTGAATCATGAGATGCCGGTCAACCCCGTTTGGGTCAATGATGACGTTGCAAACAAACTGGGACTGCAAGACGGCGACGAAGTCAGCCTGGTAAACAGCGAGGGTGTCGTTTCCTCTGCAACCAGCATCATCAAGTCCACACCAGGCATCCGGAAGGACACCATTTATATTGCCCATGGCTATGGCTCCAGAAACCCGATGATGACTGCCGGTTTTAAAAAAGGTATAGACGATCAGGAATTGATCACGAAACTTGCGGTTGATCCGGAAACCGGTTGCCATGGTATGCGCAACAATTTCGTAAAAATCGTCAAGAACGGTAAAACTCTTGATATCTCTGCATAATCAACGTTTGAATCATTATGATTATGCACTCTACGATATTTATCATAAGACTTGAACAACTGTACGTCTTTAAGGAGGTAAAACCCTTATGCAGTATGGAATGATAATTGATTTAAACAGATGCATCGGTTGCCATGCCTGCGCCATTGCCTGCAAGGCGGAATGGGATGTGCCGGCCGATAAGGGCCGGAACTGGGTGCATCGCCTCGGCCCGGCCAAAACGCCGGAAGGTCTTGCGTCAACCTATTATCCCGGCCTTTGCAATCATTGCAATCAGCCTGCATGCGTGGATGTCTGTCCCGCCGACACGGTAGAAAAAACATTCACGGACGGCAAAACAGGCCAAACAAAAACAATGCAGGTTGCCGCCACCTACAAGGATCCATTCAACGGCACCGTCCAGATTGACCAGGACCGCTGTTTGGGTTGCGGTGCCTGTGCCGATGCCTGTCCTTACAGTGCCCGTTATGTCAACAAGGACATCGTCAACGAAGAAATCGGCGGTGAAGGCATCGCCGACAAGTGCACCTACTGCATGCCCAGGGTGGAGAAGGGACTGCAGCCCGCGTGTGTCCAGACCTGTCTCGCCAATGCCAGGATTTTCGGCGATCTTGATGACCCGGATTCCGAGGTTTCCCAGTACGTCAAAAAGGGCGCGGTGGGATTGACGTCAACCGCCGTCAGTATCGGGCCGAACTCCCGTTATTACGGCAATAAAAAGGACATGCATCTGCTGACCAGCACGTCAACGCCAACCGGGATGCCCGCAGCTTCTTTGCGTCGGAGTCTCCTGGCCCGCTTGAAGCCCGAGATGAAAAAGGTCAAAAACCTTGGCATGCTCGGACTTGCCGGTGCCGTTGTCTTGAAAGAATTGAGCGAGGACGAAGGTAAATAATTCTGCTTTTTCAACCGCATTCCACAAAAAAAGCCTGCTTTTCAAAGCAGGCTTTTTTTGTTGGAATCAACTGAATGATGATCGTGCATCATCTGTTTTTTTTGTCTTTTTTAGACAGATACATCCTTTTATCAGCTTCGGCGATGAGTTCCTCGACCTGGGCAATTTTTTCACCATCATAGGTAGCGACTCCGATGCTGACACTGATGTCGAAATCAAGTTTGTTTTCCAGGTTTGCTTCATCAAGAAGAACCTGAAAACGGTCTTTCAGCTTTTGTTCGCCGTCTGATTCCGAGCCATCTGAAACAAGCACGGCGAATTCATCGCCGCCCAGTCGGGCAATGATATCGGAACTTCTGAAAGAAGAAAGTATTTTCCCGACATTCATAAGAAGGAGATCGCCGATTTCATGCCCATAGGTGTCATTGACGATTTTTAAATTGTCAACGTCGGCAAAAAGCAACATCAGCTTCCCTTGATTTCTGTCGGCTATGCGCAACTGTTTTTTGGCCATCATCAGAAAGCCGCGACGATTGAGCAGACCGGTCAGCTCATCGGTTATGGACAAAGAATGAAATTTTTCCTCGAGATTTTTCTGTTCCGTGATGTCGAGAAAACTTTTGACGATAAACTTTCTGTCATTGACAAGGCATTCGGTTGATGTCTTCAGGATATGAATTTTTTCTCCCCGGCTGTTGGTGATTATCTGGGTTGTTGCCTGGCCGGCATTTTTGTTTTCCGGAATATCAGGGGAAAGTTGTTGTCCGGGGACGAAATCGTGGTAGGGGTAGCCCTCCATTTCATTCTTGTTCAAGCCGAACAGTTCGAGGGCCCTGGGGTTTGCATCAGCGATTCGATTTGTTTTCGCATCGATGACCAGTATGCCGGCCTGAACCGAGTGGAAAATGGAATGGAGGTACTCTTTTGCTTCCTTCAGTCTCTTTTCCGCGACTTTTGTTTTGCTGACATCCTTGATAATGGCGATGACTGTGCGGCTTTTTTTATCATGAACAGGAAGAAAATTAATTGTCACCTGCTGATTGTTGAAATGAACCGGTGCGTCATCATCAATTTGCCATGCTGTTTTCTTTTCAGGATTCCGGAGGATGTTAACAATCCGTACCCGGTCGGCATCGGAAAAAAAAGAAGTGAAGTCGAGAGCCAGCAATTTATCCTGGGGCATTCCGACCAGCAGGGCTGCTGCGGGATTGGCGAAAATTATTCTGTTGTCAGGGGCAAGCTCGACAATGCCCTCGCTCATGTTATTCAAAACAACCCGCAGATGACGGTTGGCGGCCAGCAGTTCCAGGGATATTTCCCGGGGAAAAACGTTTTCCGTGCCGAAAACCATATGGCCGTTTTCGTGATTGTGGTTTGGGGTAAAATGAAGAGCCGCATTCACCACATGATTCACCAGGTTCGGTCCCTTGGCAATACAGGCATGAACCCCTTTGATTTCGCATTCGCCGCGGGCCTCTACCGCAACCCCGGAAATAACGATAATAGTGGTACGGGCAAGATCGGTTCTGCCCGCGACCATCTGGCAGAACTGCTCCCCATTTATATTCGGCATGATCAGATCAAGGAAAATAATGTCAGGGGTGAAATCCAGCAGCATATCATAGGCGGAAAGACCGTCCTCGGCTGTTAAAACCAGGAAATTTTCTTTTTCCAAGGCCGCGGACAGAATTTTTCTGATTACCGGATTATTATCAATGACAAGAATTTTTCTCACAAAAAAGTACCAGTTGTGATATTTTCTGCACCGCTCTCGCAGGAGAGCATCAATGTTTTCAAATTCGGAGCGGCACGGGGATCCGTCACAAAAGAGCAAGAACAGCAAGATTATTTCGCAGAGTTCCCTGCAGTGAATTTAAAACTTTATCAAGTTAAAGGGAGGGGGTAAAGGAGAAAAAAGTCATCTTAACAACTTTGTTGTCTCAGTGCCTCATACAGGACAATACCCGCGGCCATGGCAAGATTGAGGCTTCTGATATGGGGATTGGACATGGGGAGAGAAAAACAGCGGTCATGATACAGGCGTAGAATTTCCTCGGGGAGACCTTTGGTTTCTTTGCCGAAAATCAGAAAATCTCCGGGATGAAAAACCGCTTTGGTGTATGGTCGATCAACTTTTTTACTGAGAAAATAAAGTGTTGTTTCGTCCTGGGCTTCAAGAAACTGATCAAGACTATCCCAGTATTTGATGGTTACATATTGCCAATAATCAAGCCCGGCACGCTTCAGCTGCTTGTCGTCAGTGCTGAAGCCGAGCGGACGAATCAGATGCAGAATGGTGTCCGTGGCCCCGCAAAGACGGGCTATGCTGCCGGTATTCGGAGGGATTTCCGGCTCAACAAGGACAATATTAAAGGGTGGTCGTTCGAGGGACATTTAAAGCAGGGTGATCTTGTCCTCGGGTTGTACAACCAGACGACGAACATAAAGGGTGTCCGGGGCTGAAGTGGAATCTATCATGCCGGCCAGGGTGGACATTTTGTTGTTGAAACGTTCTTTTTCCGTTCCTGCCAGGACGGTTTTCGGCAGCATTTCCACGGAAAACGGATCCTGAAATTTGCCGAGATGTTCCAGACGGTAATCAAGATGAGGACCGGTGGAAAGCCCGGAAGAACCGACATAGCCGATAATATCTTTTTGCTTGACGACGCTTCCCTTTTTCAAACCCTTGGCAAAACGGGACAGATGGCCGTAATATGTCTTGTATCCTCCCGCATGGGAAAGGACGACCTGCCGACCAAATCCCCCCTCGAAACCCATGGAAACAATTTTGCCGTCAGAGGCGGCCATGATCGGGGTGCCAATGGGCGCGGAAAGATCCACTCCCAGATGGGGACGTACGACGCCGAGAATCGGATGCTTGCGTTTGAAAGTGAAATTTGAGGTGACCCGGCCGACTGGAACGGGCGATTTGATGAAAGAGGCGCCAAGCTCTTTGCCCATGGAGTCATAATACGCGCCCTGGTTGTTGTCGTCCGGCGAGTAAAAATATCCCTCAAAAATCTCGGCATTTTTCTGTTGATATCGGGCAAAAAGAATTTTGCCGTAGCCGATAAATTTGTCTTCTTTGTAAAATTCTTCAAACACAAGCCGGAAGGTGTCTCCTTTGTGGGTTTCCGTGTTGAAGTCAATCCGGGAGGAGAAAATGTCGGCAAAGGCATACAGCAAAGAGGCCTGGAGGTTGTGCTGAAAAAAGGCGTCAAAAAGCGACGAGGAAATTTCCCCGTCGATCATGCAGGTTTTGACGTTGAGGTCAACCACCTCCTTTTGGGCTTTGAAGGTGTCATCCTCTCGGGTGACGGAATAGCAGTCGAGCGGGCCTGATTCATATTCACAGCGAAGAAGCCGGCCTTCTTCGTCAAGATAAACACGGTATTTGTCATTGGGGCGAAGGCGGCGGAAATCAAGGCAATCCGCCAGATAATCGACGATCTGCTTTCGCACATCATCGGACAGGTTGTATCTTTGCAGCGACTTGCTTAACGAATCACCCCGCTGAAGAGTTCCCTCGACCAGAGTGTGGAAGAAATTGTCGGGCTGTTCAACCGCATCTGTTTTTTCCTTTTCAGGCGGCAGCGAGGCGATAGCGGGAGAGGACGGTTCGTCCTGATAAAAATTAAAACTTGTAACGATAAAGGTGATAACAAAGACAGCAATGGCCAAATTTGTCAAAAGCGTTTTGTTTTCTTTCGTCATGAATTATCCCTTTGGAAAATTATCGGAAAAACATACTGTAATTTTCTAGCAAAATCCTATGGTTGTTACAACATCTATTTGGGAAAAAAAGTAAAAAAAACAAGAAGGTCCAAATTTATACCTTTTCAGGCGCCATTTGTCGAGTTGCCGGCGCTCTTTTTGGTAATTTTTTGGAATAATTTCTCTTTCCCCTTGATAACACAGCTTGTTTCCTGTTATTTATTTTTGCTTTTAGTTTCCGCTATTTTTTATGCTTAAGCGAAAGCAAATAGCGTGCCATCTTTCTTGAGGGGGGCATTTGGTTCACAAAAACAGATGTATTTTCACAGCAATACTCTATTTACTGGGTTTATCGCTCTGACGAGCCCATAAGCATGAAACAGGAGTGTTTGGATATATGACATTAATTGTTCAAAAATTTGGCGGTACTTCCGTCGCGAATCCGGAAAAAATCAAAGCAGTGGCGAAGCGGGTCATGGATTGCCGCAAAAAGGGAAACCAGATGGTGGTGGTTTTGTCGGCAATGGCCGGAGAAACCAACCGTCTTGTTGATCTGAGCAAACAGATGCAGCCTATTCCGGACCCACGGGAAATGGATGTTCTTCTTGCCACCGGTGAACAGGTAACCGTCGCTCTTTTTGCAATGGCGGTTAAGGCGGCAGGCATGGATTCGATTTCCCTGCTGGGGGATCAAGTCCGAATCAGTACCGACACCATGCACACCAAGGCGCGTATCAAGGAGATCAACTCGGAATTGATAAAGCGCCACCTGGATGAAGGCAAAATCGTCGTGGTGGCCGGGTTTCAGGGGGTGACGGAAAAAGGCGACATCACCACCCTGGGACGCGGCGGTTCCGACACCACGGCAGTGGCCCTGGCTGCCGCACTGCAGGCGGATCAGTGTGATATTTTCACCGACGTGGAAGGTGTCTACACAACGGACCCCAACGTGTGTCCGTCTGCAAGAAAGATTGACAGAATAACCTATGATGAAATGTTGGAGCTTGCGAGTCTCGGTGCAAAAGTGCTTGATATCCGTTCCGTAAGTCTGGCCAAAAGATACAAAGTACCGGTCCATGTGCGCTCAACCTTTACGGAGACGGAAGGCACATGGGTTGTTGAGGAGGATAAAATTATGGAATCCATGCTGGTTTCAGGTGTCACATACAACAAAAATGAAGCGCGTATAACTTTCAGCAAAGTGCCGGATACGCCGGGCACGGCCTCTCGTATTTTTAATCCCATTTCCGATGCCGGCATCGTGGTGGATATGATTATCCAGAACACCAGGGCAGGGGAGATGACGGATATGACCTTCACCGTTCCGCGCACCGATTATGACAAGGCGATGCTGATCGTGGAAAAAATCGCCAAGGAAATAGGGGCGGAAAGCGTTACGGGCGACCAGAAGATAGCCAAGGTGTCCATTGTCGGTGTCGGCATGCGCAATCACTCAGGTATCGCCACCACCATGTTTCATATTCTCGCCCGGGAAAATATCAACATTCACATGATTTCCACCTCTGAGATCAAGATTTCCTGTGTCATTGATGAAAAATATACCGAACTCGCCGTCAGAGCCCTGCATGACGCCTTTGAACTCGAGAAGGCGAATTTGCCCCTGGAAGAAAAATGATAGGCTGATTCAACGCAAAATGGAGAAACCATGAACAGACAACTGACAATATACGATACCACGCTGCGAGATGGATGCCAGGCCGAAAACTTCAATTTGTCCGTTGAAGACAAGGTGCGGGTCAGCCTGAAACTCGATGAGCTCGGTATTGATTTTATTGAAGGTGGCTGGCCGGGCGCGAATCCAACCGCGACTCAGTACTTTGAAGAGATGAGGAATTACGACCTCAAACATGCACAGGTGGCCGCATTCGGCAGCACCAGGCTTTTTCATAATCCGGCTGATGCGGACGTGAACCTCAATGCCTTGATCGCCGCCCGCACCCCGGTTATTACCATCTTCGGTAAAAGTTGGGATATCCACGTTCATGCGGCGCTCCGCATTGAATTGGAAGATAATCTGTTGATCATTGAAGATTCACTGGCCTATCTCCGCCCCCATGTGAAGCACCTTTTTTACGATGCGGAACATTTTTTCGACGGTTTTAAAAACAACAGGGAATATGCCCTGGCAACACTGGAAAGAGCCGTGAAGGGCGGAGCGGAGCTGCTTGTTTTGTGTGATACCAACGGCGGCACCCTGCCCACCGAAATGCCCGATATCTTCCGGGAGGTACAGAATCATCTTGCCAGGTGCGGCCATGATGTGGCGCTGGGAATTCACGCCCATAACGACACGGAAACCGCCGTGGCAAATTCGCTTATTGCCGTCACCATGGGCGCCCGTCAGGTTCAGGGAACCATCAACGGTTACGGGGAGAGGTGCGGCAACTGCAACCTTACTTCCGTTATTCCCGCCTTGGCCCTGAAGTTGGGCTACAATTTCGAGGCGGCTAGCAACCTGAAAAAGCTCAGCGAAACGTCCCGGTATATCAATGAACTGGCCAATCTGCCCCACAACCGTTATCAGCCTTATGTCGGCGCCTCGGCTTTTGCTCACAAGGGAGGAATCCATGTCAGTGCGGTGCAGAGAAACCCGCTGACCTACGAGCACATTGATCCGGAAAAGGTAGGCAACATCCGCAGAATTCTCATCTCCGACCAATCGGGACGAAGCAATGTCCTGCATAAGGCCAAGAAATTCGGCATCGATCTCGACAGCCGTGATCCGGTGGTGACATCGATACTCAAGGAATTGAAAACCCTGGAGAACCAGGGATTCCAATATGAAGGGGCTGAGGCATCGTTTGAACTGCTGATGCGCAGGGCCCTTGGTGTGCAGCGTCGATATTTTACCCTGATCAGTTTTCGGGTTATCAACCAGAAAAGCGACATGGATCAGCCCCCCCAGGCAGAAGCAACCATCCGTTTGGAAGTCGGTGGAGAGGTGGTGCACACGGCGGCCTTGGGCGATGGGCCGGTGAACGCCCTGGACAAGGCGCTGCGCAAGGCGCTTACCCGTTTTTATCCGTCATTGGCTGAAATGTGGCTCAGTGATTATCGAGTCCGTGTTCTTGCCAGTGAACATGGCACAGGCGCACGGGTCAGGGTTTTGATCGAATCCCGCGATCAGGATTCCGAATGGGGAACGGTCGGCGTTTCCCATGATATCCTTGAGGCGAGCTGGCAGGCCCTGGTTGACAGCATCAGTCATAAACTGATGAAGGATGAAAAGAAAAAACAGGCGTCATGAAGCAAAAAGGGGACATGAAAAAGGATTATCGGGTTATCGTCCTCCTGGTCGTCGGCATCCTTATCAGCCTGCAAACTGTTTTCCCCACTTTTCCCGCAGAAGATGCGCAGACACTGGAATCCATTGTCCCGACGCATCTTCTGCAACGTCCTCTTCCCGACCAGATGCGGCCATTGTTTTTTTTACCGGTCAGCATCAACAGGGCAAATGCGGAACTGCTTCAAACAATTCCAGGAATTGGGCCGACTCTCGCCCGCAGAATCATAACCCTGCGAGATGCAAGAAAGGGATTTCATGACATGCGTGAACTTCTCGACGTGCCCGGAATCGGGCCGGCAAAATTTGCCGGCATCAAGCACTCCTGTTCGCTGTAACTCCTAGTACAATGTAAAATTTAAGTTTTCGTATTTTTGCGTGATATTTGTTATAGTCGTCTTCAAAATACAAGGAGGACGACATGGCACCAAGATACAGAGTGACATTAACAAAAGAGGAACGGGAAGATTTGGAGGCTATTTCAACTAAAGGGAAAAGGGCAGCCCGCACCGTACTGTATGCTCGAGCATTACTTCTGCTTGATGCGGGGGAACATGGACCGAAGTGGGTTGTCACTCAGGTCGCAGAAGCTTTAGGGACAACGACGCGGAGTTTAGAACACTTAAAGAAACGATTTGTTGAAGAAGGTCTTTCTGCCGCCCTTGAACGTAAGGAGCGCGAGACCCCTCCGCGAGAAATTCAATTCGGAGGAGAATTTGAAGCACATCTTTTGGCTTTGGCATGTTCGGATGCTCCAGAAGGTAAAAATCGATGGACAGTACGTCTGTTGGCTGAGAAAATGGTCGAGCTGAAGATGGTAACGAGTGTTTCTCCGATGACGGTATGTAACACTTTAAAAAAAATGAACTTAAGCCTCACCAAAGCAAATACTGGAAGATACCGCCGGATCAAAACGCCAGTTTTGTAGCGGCAATGGAAGATATACTCGAAGTTTATGCGCGTCCGTATAGTCAAGAATTCCCGGTTGTGTGCATGGATGAATCGAGTGTACAGTTAATCGGGGAGGTGCATGAGCCTATTCCGGCAGCCCCTGGCCATCCTGTTCTGATGGATGATGAATATGTTCGCAATGGGGTCGCAAGCATATTACTTGAGGTAGAACCGCTTGGGGGAAAGCGCAAGGTAAAAATTACTGAACAGCGGACACGGATTGATTGGGCCCATTTCATCAAAGAGATGCTTGAAGAGCGTTATGCCGATGCCAAGAAAGTAGTTTTGGTCATGGACAACCTCAATACACACGACACGGCCTCGCTCTATGCGGCTTTCCCACCTGAAGAAGCCAGGGGCTTGGCGGAACGTCTTGAAATACACTACACCCCGAAACACGGGAGTTGGCTGAACATAGCAGAGATTGAACTCAGTGTATTGAAGCGGCAATGCCTTGCAGGCCGGATTGATTGTATCGAGAAGATGCGAGCTGAAGTGGCGGCATGGAACATTGATCGAAATAACCGCCAGACTAAGGTTGATTGGCAGTTTAGAACAGATGATGCGCGAATAAAACTAAAACGGCTTTATCCGAAACTTTAACATATACAATGTACTAGCCGATTGCCGCGACAAAAGACGACATGTCTTTGCGGATCTGCTCATAACGGCTCAAGCTGATGCCGGCGCCCAGGGCGACATTTCTCGCCATTTCCGCCGTGAGAAAATCGGATGGCCCATGGGCATCGGCGTTTACCGCAAGTCGGGCGCCGCATTGCTCGGCAATCTTCGCCACATGACCATTGGTCAGCGAATGGCCTTTTCGACCGGACAGTTCTATCATAATCCCTTTTTCCGCCGCAAGACGAGCATCTTCGATGCTGAGAAAGCCGGGATGGGCCAGCACATCGACTCCCGCCTCAATGGCCGCCCGGTTGGTTCCCGGCTTCACCGGCTCGACAATGGTTTCGCCATGTCCGACCACCACCTGGGCCCCAAGTTTTCTCGCGTATGCCGTCAGCTCCGCCATCATTTCCGGCGGAACATGGGTCAACTCAATTCCGGCGAGCAGCCTGGTTGCGGAATAACGGTTCATGTCCCGGGCCGCTTTCAGAATCCGGGGAACGATAAAGTCAATATTGGAAGAGTCGGCGTGGTCGGTTATGGCAATGGCCGCATAACCGAGCACCTCAACCCGGCGAAGATGTTCAGCCGGAACCAGTTCACCGTCGCTGAAAAAACAATGGGTATGCAGGTCAATCATCATTTTCACCTCTGAATTTTACACATATGGCACGATCCGGTGAAACCCGGTTCGTTGTCTCGGATTCCGCCTTCATTCGCCAACTCGCCCCGCAGCGAATTCAAACAGGCCTCACGAATAACCACGTCGACAAACTGGCCCGGAAACAGGGGAGAAGGGGAAAGAAAGTTGACCGTATGATTGCTGCTGCTGCGTCCGGCCCATTGGTTGCCGTTTTCTGATTTGCTTTCTCCTTCTACCATCAATTGAATACGTTTGCCGATATATTCGCGGTTCCGAGCAAGCGATATCCGTTTCTGCATTTTCTGCAGTTCGGCCAGACGTTCAATTTTTTCCTCTTCGCTGACCGTTTCCTCAAAGTCGCATGATTTTGCCGGTGGCCTGCTGGAATATTTAAAGGAAAAAGCGCCATGATAGCGGACCAAGCGCAGCAGATCCAGGGTCGCCTGAAAATCATCCCTGGTTTCACCGGGAAATCCGACGATGATGTCCGTAGTCAGGGCGATATCCCGGCAGTATCCTCGTAATTTTTCAACTTTTTCCAGATAGTTCTCAATCGTGTATTTGCGGTTCATCTTTTGCAAAACAGCGTTTGAGCCGGATTGAACCGGCAAATGAAAATGGTGGCACAGTTTGGCCTGGTCGGCAAAACAGCGCATCAGCTCTTCGGAAAGATCCTTGGGGTTTGACGTGGTAAAACGTATTCTTTCGATACCGTCGACCTGGGCGACCTGATGCAGCAGGCTGGAAAAATTCGTCCGTTCCTCTCGCGACTGGTCATTGCCGTATGAATTGACATTCTGGCCGAGCAGGGTAATTTCCTTCACCCCGCCCGCGGCCAGATGACGTACCTCGGCCAGGATATCCTCCGGTTTTCTGCTGATTTCCCGACCACGGGTAAAGGGAACGATGCAGTAGGTGCAGAAATTATTGCAACCCTGCATGATGGTGACAAAGCGTTTATGCGGTTGGCCGGGCTGCAGGGAAGGAAGAAACGGGGGAATGTGAAAGGACTTTTCCTGATCGGTCGCAACAATGCCTTTGCGGCAGCGTTGCGCCTGAGTGAAAAGTTCCGGCAGCCGGTATATGTGTTGCGGCCCGACGACAAGGTCCACATGCGGCATGCGGGAAAGCATCTTGCCGCCTTCCTGCTGGGCGACGCAGCCGGTTGCCGCAATAATCAGATCAGGGTTTTCCTTTTTTCTTTTCCGCAAAGCGCCAAGCAGACTGTATGCTTTCTGCTCCGCTTTGCCGCGAATGCTGCAGGTGTTGACAATAATCGCGTCGGCATTTTTTAATTCAGCGGTGGTGTCGTAACTCGTACTGAGCAGCTGCCGCATGATTTCCGAGTCACGGTCATTCATCTGGCAGCCGAATGTTTCAATGTAAAGAGATTTCTTATTCATCTTTTGCTGTATAAAGTTTTCCAAAGTCGCCTTTTGCCTTCTCAACCGCCGCCACGGCAAGTTGATAACCATAAAGGGCATCATAATAATTCGTCATAGCCTGGGTCAGCATGGTTTGCGCGTCGAGAACATCCGTGGAAGTGGCGAGCTGGGCCTGATACTGAGCCTGATTGATACGATAATTTTCCCGAGCGTGTTCAATGGCTTTTTCCGCGACTGTAATTCTTTTCGCCGCCTGTTCAAGGTGAAGAAAGGAATTTCTGGCATCGATCGTCACCTCGTCGACGATTTTTTCCACATTTTTTTCCACCTTTTTCAGTCGCATCTCCGCCGCCAGAACATCATCCCTTTCCTTCATCCAGGACCACAGTCTCCAGCTTGCCACGGCCTTGATGGTTTTCACCTCATTGGGACCGTTTTGATAAGGAGCGCCGGTGAACTCATCGCCGATTCGCTCATAGGAGGCGGCAAGGGAAATCGATGGAAGATAGGGTGCTTTTTTCAGGATAATGTCATTTTTCGCAAATTGCACCTCGCGATCCGACCGGGCAATTTCGGCCCGATTTGATCGGACACTGTCGACAATATCCTCCCACTTGGTCTGCAAAGGAACAATTTTCGTCCTGTCGGCAATACCGAGAGGCGCACCGGCCGGACGCCGCAGAAGAACATTCAGTTGCGACCTGGCCATAAACAGCGCGTACTCGGCGTCAACCAGATCCTGCTCCCCCTGGGCACGTTCAACTTCACTTTGCAGCATGTCGTTTTTCGGAATAAGGCCCGCGTCATAAAAGGCCTTGGCATCCTTGACATGGGACTGGAGTCGAAGCAGGGCCTGTCCGGCTTCATCAGTGAGTTTTTCGGCCCGCAAAAGGGCAAAATAACGGACATGGACCTCATACACAAGATTGTTAATCGTTTCTTCCATACCGAGTTTGGCCGTCTCGACGGAAAGTTCAGCCTGCTTTACGGCCGTGATCAGCGACTTGCCGCGATACAGGGGTTGTTCCGCTATGAACCCATAGCCGAACTGATCCGTCGGCAGAAGCAAGGCGTCAGGTTGGTGGGTGTAGCCATACTGAGCGGAAAGGGTCGGAAAAAGATCCTTGTGAATGCTCCGACCGGCGGCCTTTTGTTGGGCGAGTTCAAAGCGGGACATGGCGAGATTCGGATTGCCGGCAAGAGCAATCGTGATGCAGTCCTCAAGTTCCAGAAGTTCCTCTGCCGCATTGTCTGAAAAAGAAAGGGCAGGGGAAACGAAACTAAAAAAAAGAAAAATTGATACTAATGAATGTTTGGCAAAATTCCCCGGCATATGTTTCATGGCGAAAGTGTCAAAGTCGGTGCGAGTTCATCGAGAAGAGAAAAGAGAAATCGTGACGACTCCGCGGGATAACGGACGAGAACGAGACCGGAACCGGCATCAACCGTGGAAAGAATCGCCATGCCGTCATATCCCTCCAAAAGAAACTTCAGGTAATGAATCTGCCGAGGGGATATGCGAAGATACAGTTTTTTTGTTTCAACTTCAGCCGATATCATACATTCAGCTCGGAATTCAATGAACCGATCAATTCTTTATATTGATGAAGACGCGGCTCAACGACTTCAGTCAAAAACTCTTCGGTTTGTTCAGGGGCGCGGCCGACGAACTCCGCCCCCGTACCGATCATTGCCTCAAGTTCAGGAGTGGTAAAGGGAATTTGCTGGTTGTGACCGAGTCGTTTGAGCAGATCATTGTCCCGGCCTTCCTCTTTGACAACCCTCCCGGCCTCAACCGAATGAACCTTGATGATCTCGTGCATTTCTTGGCGGCTTTTCCCTTTTTCCACACAGGCCATCAATATTTTTTCCGTGGCCATAAAGGGCAACTCCAGCATCATGTGGCGTTCAATTTGTTTCGGAAAAACAACCATTCCAGACGATATGTTGAGATAAAGCCTCAGTATGGCATCAGTCAACAGAAAGGCCTGGGGAATATCCATTCTGCGGATGGCCGAATCATCAAGGGTTCGTTCAAACCACTGATTGGCAAAGGTTCCGGCAAAATCAGCAGGAAGCCCCATGAGTTTGCGGGCAAGTCCGGTCATGCGTTCACTGCGCATGGGATTCCGCTTATAGGCCATGGCGGAACTGCCAACCTGATTCTTGGCAAAAGGCTCTTCCTGGACTTTTAAATTCGAAAGAAGACGAAGGTCAACGGCAAACTTGTGGGCCGAGGCGCCGATACCGGCGAGTGTTTCCGCTGTTTTCATGTCAAGCTTGCGGGTATATGTCTGACCTGTGACTGCAAAAACGTCGTCAAATCCGAGTTTTGCAGCAACAAGCTCATCCATCTTACGAACTTTTTCATGATCCCCCTTGAATAGCTCGATAAAGGTCGCCTGGGTACCGACAGTTCCTTTGGCGCCGCGCGCCTTGAACTGCTTTTCGAGATTTTCAACATAATCGAGATCCATCAGCAGATCTTGAATGTACAGGGTATGCCGCTTGCCGACGGTAGTCGGCTGCGCGGGCTGGTAATGGGTGTAACCGAGCGTGGCTTGTGATTTGAATTTTCGGCAAAAAGCGGCAAGATTGGCAATAACATTGATCAGGGCTTTTTTTACCAACACCAGGGCCTTGCGCTGCAGGATGAGGTCGGTGTTGCAGCCGACAAACTGCGAGGTGGCGCCGAGGTGAATAATCGGTTCGGCAAGAGGACACTGACACCCGTAGGCATACACATGAGCCATGACATCATGGCGGATTTCCTTTTCTTTTTGGGCGGCAACATCAAAATTGATGTTGTGCTCGTATTTTTTCAGCTCGTCAATCATCGGCCGGGTAACCAAGTCGGTGAGGCCGAGTTCGTGCTGGGCTTCAGCCAGGGCGATCCAGCAGCGCCGCCAGGTTTCAAACTTTGATTGTTCTGAAAAAATTTTCTGCATCTCCACACTGGTGTAACGGCTGACCAGTGGTTCCTGATATATTTCCCGATTCATAAAAAATCACTCCAAGCTTTGCGAGAACAAGATGTGGTTCACAGTTGCGCGTAAGAAAAAAAATACATTTAGCACCGAGTGCGCGAAAAGAAAACACCATATTTACAATGTCGCATAATGTATATTATGTTAAATTTAATTTTATTCAAAAAAAACAAGGTGATGGCAGGATCTCACCTCGCTTGATGCGTTCTCTGGAAATCAGATTATCTCTTTGTGTTGTTTTGTGCCCTTTTAGGCTTCATTCTTTTCCCGCACCTCGTCAACAACCTCAGCGTATTCAATCAGCAATTGAATGTCTTTATGTCCGCGGAAATTATTCAACTTGAGCTTGTAGGCGCATCGTATTGTATTTTCGTTATTTATTTGAATATCATCACCTGGTTTCTCCAGGGCGCGAAACCATATGCCATTCAATTGCCGCTTGTCCTCCGCCTCCAGATTTAATGTCAGGTGAACAGGTTCGGCTCCGACCAATCGATATTTTTTAACCGTGAAAATGCCCTCAAAGACCGGTTCGTCAAACTCTCTGCCATAGGGTCCAAGGGCTTGAAGTTGGGAAATCGTATTGAAGTTCATGAGGTCGACAGCCAGCTTGCCGTCCGTCACAATAATCGGGTCAAGCTGCCGATTGTTTATTTCCGACCTGACGCTTTCTTCAAACGCAAGACTGAATTTTGCAAAATCCTCTTTTTTTATTTTCAGTCCCGCCGCCCCACTGTGTCCGCCGAACGAAAGAAAGATCCGCGGATACCGGTCGTGAATTTTCTGCAAGACATCGCGTATATGAATTTCAGGGATGGAACGCACCGAGCCTGACAGGATATTGTCTCCATTTGTCGGGCTCAGCACCACGGAAGGCCTGCCGTAGGCGTCAACAAGCCGTGAGGCGACAATTCCCTGCACGCCCGGATGGAAGGCCTCATCCCACACGACAAGGGTGCGACGCCCATCACCTATCAGCTTGCGGGCCGTTGTTTTGGCTTTTTGCACCATCTCTTTTTCCGTTCTTTTTCTTTCTTCATTGTTTTTTTCAAGCTTTTGCAGCTGAGTTGCCGCATTTTCCGTTGTTTCGGCCAGAAAAAAATGCAGCGCGGCGTAGGGATCGGCCATTCTGCTGCGCGCATTGACCCTTGGCGCCACCTGAAAGGCGAGATCTTCCGGGGTAAACGGGACGGAATGCGGTCTGTTGATAAAAGATGCCAGGGCGCACCAGGATGGTTTTGAGCGCTGATTGATGATGGCGAGTCCGCTGTTGACTACGGCTCGATTGGTTGCGCTGAAAAAAGACACGGCATCAGCCACCGTGCTCAGGGCAACAAAGTCAAGAAGAAGCGATAGTTTATTCGTGCTTTCAGGCAGATATTTCTTATTTATGAGATTGTTTCTCACTGAACACATAAGCAGCCAACTGACCATGCAACCCGAAATGAATTTGTCCGGATAGCTGCAATCATGCCGATTCGGATTTACCGTTGCCGCGGCTGATTGCGGAATTCCTTCATGGGGAATCACATGATGATCCGTGACAATCACCTCTATTGCCGAATCTTTCAGCCTGCTGATCTGCGCCTCGTCCGAGGATCCGCAATCAGCGGTAATGATCAGGCGCGGCTTTTCCGCCGATGCAAGTATCCGGTCGACCAGATTTTCGCTGATTCCGTACCCGTCATTCATTCTGTGCCCGATAAAAGATGACACCATATCCGGGGCAACCCCGAAATGCTTGAGGGCTTCATACACCACAACATGCGAACAGATACCATCCACATCGTAATCGGTCAGGATGCCGATCCGCCTTTTTTCGCAAATGGCCGCCGTTATCAGTTCGGCCGCCCTCTCGCTGTCTTTCAGTTTATCGGGATGATGAAGGTTTTTTAAGGCGGGAAAAAGAATATGCTCCAGTTCCTCTTCATCCCGCCGCGCTCTCCCGGCAATGACGCGGCACTGCAGATCGGTAAAACCGTATTTTTTTGCAGCTCTGAAAACAGCAGTATTTTCCTGCCGTTGTTGCAATGCTTTGCGGATTATCGTCATGGGTAAAATTTATAAACTCATAATGTGTTGAAAAATTTGAATAAAATTTATTTTTCCCCAAATCGGTTCGAGGGGGAAAGTCTTTCCTTGAGATACGAAGAGACCTCTTCCACATCATCCGGGTGGAACCATTTGATGGTATTGTCACGCCCGAACCAGGTCAACTGCCTTTTGGCGTATCGGCGCGTGTCCCTGGCCAGATATGCAAGCGCCTCCTCCCACGACCACCGGCCGTCAATAAAATGAAGCATATGTTTGTAACCGATGGATTGCATGGAATTGAGCGTGGGGCCAAACCCCATGGCCAGCAGCTTCTCGACTTCCCGCAACAGCCCCTGGCCGACCATCATCCCTACCCTGCTGTTGATTCTTGCGTACAGGGCGTCTCTGTCCATGTGGAGACCTATCTTGATCGCATCAAAATTTTCCTGCCGTTGCTTTCGCTCTTCATGCTGCCTGGCCAGATGTCGTGTCCAGGAAACCCCCGTGGCCAGCCAGATCTCCATGGCCCGGGTCAGGCGCTGCACGTCGTGGGGATGAATTCGCTCGGCACTTTCAGGATCTATTTGTTGCAGATCGTGGTGAAGTTTCTCCTGACCCTTGTTCCTGAGATCACTCTTCACCTGCCGACGGATCTCATCGGAAACGGCCGGCATATCAAAAAGTCCTTCGAGCAATCCTTTCATGTACAGCCCGGTACCGCCGACAAGCATGGGAAGATGGCTTGCCGCCCTCACCCGGGTGATTGTATTTTGCGCGTCTTCCACGTAGCGGGCAACATTGTACGGCTCATCCGGTTCGACAAAATCAAGAAGATGATGCCGGACACGCTTCCGTTCTTCGGCAGAGGGCTTTGCCGTGCCGATATCCATATGTCTGTAAATCTGCATGGAGTCCATGGAGACTATTTCGCAGCCGAAATCCTCGGCAATGGAGAGGGAAAGTTCCGTCTTGCCGATGGCGGTCGGACCCACCAGGATGATAATTTTCTGTTTTGCGTGGCTTTTCGTCACGTTCGTCTTCAATAATTTAAGATAAGTAGATGACAGAGTTTTTTATTTACACTATTATTACGATTTTTTCAGCCACCAAAGCAGTTTTGTTAATTTCATCAGACCGGTGCCGCCGGTTCAGGAGATCATGTCATGCCGGAAAGAATCTATAATTTCAGTCCAGGGCCTGCAACGCTGCCCTACGAGGTCCTGCAGCAGGCCTCTCTTGATATCGTCAATTACAACAACAAGGGAATAGGCCTTATCGAACTGAGTCATCGCGGCAAGGAGTTCATGGCCGTGACCGATGAGGCGGAGTCCCTGGTTCGGGAGCTGCTTGATATTCCCGGGAACTACAAGATTCTTTTTCTGCAGGGCGGCGCCTCCACCCAGTTTGCCATGGTGCCGATGAACCTGCTGGGACCGGGGAAAAAAGGTTCCTACCTCAATACGGGCGTTTGGGCCAAAAAAGCGATCAAGGAAGCCAATATTGTGGCCTCCGCCCATGTCGCCTATTCCAGCGAGGATGCAAAATACGATCACGTTCCGTCTGATGGCGATTATACGGTCGCTCCTGATGCCGAATATCTTTATTTCGTTTCCAACAACACCATTTACGGCACCCAGTTCCAGTCAATGCCGAAATCAGACAAAATGCTGGTTTGCGACATGAGCTCGGATATCATGTCACGCCCCTTTGACATGACCCCTTTCGGACTTGTTTTTGCCGGCGCCCAGAAAAATATCGGCCCGGCCGGCGCGACGCTGGTCATCGTCCGGGAAGATCTGCTGGGACGTGTCCAGGAAAGCGTGCCGACCATGTTTCGTTACAAAACGCACGCCGACAACGGGTCCATGTTCAATACCCCGCCCTGTTTCGCCATATACATCATCGGGCTGGTCTGCAAATGGCTGAAGAAAATCGGCGGCATCCAGGCCATTGAAAAGATCAACCGGGAAAAAGCGGCTATCCTTTATGACGCCATTGACGGCACGGATTTTTATCGCGGTCACGCCCGCAAGGATTCCCGCTCCCTGATGAACGTCACCTTCAATCTCCCGACCCCGGAACTTGAGGCCAAATTTATCCAGGAAGGTGCCAAACGGGGCCTTGACGGCCTGAAGGGACACCGTTCCATCGGCGGCATCCGCGCTTCCATATACAACGCTTTCCCCAAACAGGGTGTTGAAGATCTGGTGGCCTTCATGAAGGAATTTGAAAAGACGGCCTGATTTGCACTACGAAGGAAACGTGATACGGCCTCCCAGCGAGGCCGATTCCATCATCCTCCAGGTAACGGTTGGCTGCTCCCACAATAAATGCACTTTCTGCGGGGCATACAAGGATGTGCGTTTCCGCATCAAGGAGGATGAGGAGGTTGATCAGGACATCGATTTCGCCGCCACCTACTGCAAAAGGCAGAAAAGGGTATTCCTGGCTGACGGCGATGCCCTGATCATCCCCCAAAAACGGCTTGTTCCCCTGCTTGGCAGAATACGGGAGAAACTCCCCTGGGTAAACCGTATCAGCTTGTATGCCAATACCAAGTCCATTATGCTCAAATCGGACGATGAGCTGAAAGAGCTGAAGCGGCTTGGGCTTGATCGGGTCTACATGGGGGTGGAAAGCGGTTCGGACAGGATCCTGCGGGACATCAGGAAGGGGGCGGACAGTGCCGGGGTGATCACGGCCGGCAAAAGGGTAAAAGACGCCGGCCTTTTTCTTTCAGTGACCGTGCTGCTCGGCATCGGCGGCACGGCATATTCCCAGGAACATGCCGTTGCCACGGGCAGGGTTGTTTCGGCCATGGGTGCCAATCAGATCGCCGCCTTAACCCTCATGCTTCTTCCGAACACTTTGCTTTATCTCGATGAAAAAACGAACAAATTTACCCTTCCAGGCCGGAAAGAAATATTACTGGAACTGCGAACCATGGTGGAACATATCAGCTCTCCACGCGTCCAGTTCCATTCCAATCATGCCTCCAATTATCTGCCGCTCAACTGTCGTCTCACCAAAGACAGAGACCGCGTTCTTGCCGTCATCGACCAGGCCCTGGCCGGGACGAGGATGCTGAAGCCGGAATTTTTACGCGCGTTGTGAGGCGGTGTCCTTACTTTTTTCACCAAGGGGCAGGCAGATTTCAAAACAGGTTCCGAAACCCGGTTTATTCCTCAAGCGCAGATCGCCGTTGAATTTACGCATCAGTTGCTGCGAAATACTAAGGCCGAGTCCGGTCCCCTGCCCTGCCGGTTTTGTCGTGAAAAAGGGATCAAAGACATTCTCCTCGGCGCGCGGGTCAATGCCGCCGCCGTTGTCTTCGATGGCAACGCAGCCCATGTTGCCTTGCGCATAGACGCGGATAGTGACACGCGGCTCAAAATTTTCATCAGCCGTCTTTTTTTCCACCAGGGCATAACGGGAGTTAGACAGAAGGTTCAGTAAAACCTGTTCAAACTCGGATTGGATTGCCCGGACCGGCGGGACGGTTTCATCCGTTTCGACCTTAACGGTAATCCCCTGATTGTGAAACTGCATGCGGCAAAGAGAGAGGGCATCCGCCAGGACTTCGTCGAAATAAAAGGAGCAGATATCCTGGGATGGATGACCAAGGGTCCGCACATGGTCAATGAGGCGGGTAATGCGGTTGACATTATCGAGCAGCACCTGGACGTCACCCAGCATTTTCTCCTTTGTCAGCATATTCCGCCGTTCCAGAAGTTGCCAGCCCTGGACGGTGATGGAAATGACGTTCAACGGCTGGTTTATTTCATGGGCCATTGAAGTGGCCATCTCGCCAAGTGCGGCAAGTCTGCCGCTGTGCACCTCGGCAGCCCTGCGGTATTCACTTTCTTTTTTGGCCTGAAGAAGTTTCAGGGCCTTCTCGAGTTCGTTGTCCCGCTCCTCCACCATTTTTTCCAGTCTTTCACGATGTTTTTTCAAGTCCAGGTGAGTGCGAACCCGGGCTTTGACAATGGCCGAGTTGACGGGTTTGGTGAGAAAATCCACCGCTCCCATGGCAAGACCCTTTTCCTGATTTTCCTCTTCTGTTTTCGCGGTGATGAAAATAATGGGAATATGTTTGAATTTTTCATGATTTTTCAGCAACCGGCATAATTCATAACCGTCCATCATCGGCATCATGATATCAAGCAGGATCAGATCCGGCATGTCCGACTGGATAAGCTCAAGGGCGCGAGGACCGCTGTTGGCTGTTATGACGTGATAATCCTCTTCCAGCTTGTTGACCAGGACTTTTATGCTGGCAGGCAAATCATCGACGATGAGTATTTTTTCTTGAGAAGAGTCGCGGGTCACACAGGTTCCTTTTGGCAACTGGTTGATAACGCAAATATTTCAAAATTTAACTGTAAACTAAAACAAAGCTATCTTATTAATTTTAAATGATTTCTTCAACAGAAAAACCCAAAGTTATTTCCGTGGCCGGCATATCGTTGCACATCGTATTGATTATATGGAATAAATACATTACAATAAATAAATTTTTCAAAAGCAGGAGTTAAAAATCCGGAAAACCGTCATGAAAAATAACATATTTCATTACTGACAAAAAGCGCTGATCATGCAGGACGAAAGCTATAAAATCATGGTAGTCGACGACGAGCCGGACATTGCGGAAGGCATTTCTACCACGCTGTCCGCTCTGACCGGGCACCACTTTCAACCATACAGTAATTCGTTGCAGGCATTGTCGGCATTCAAATCCCAGCCGTACGATCTCGTCCTCACCGACCTGAGTATGCCGGGAATCGGCGGGTTTGACCTGATGGCCCAGATCAAAAAAGTATGCCCAAGTACGGATTTTATCATCATCACGGCCCATAAATCAATGGATGTGGTTCATAATTCACACCTGCTTGGCGCAATGAATATTTTTTATAAACCATTGAATATTGAAGAACTGGAAAAAGCCGTGCAAAGCTGCCACCAGAAATTTGTTTTCTGGAGAGACCGTTTCCAGGAAGTCACCTACGTCAACCAATAAAGTTCTCTTTTCTATTGTGTCTTTTCCCTCTCAAAAATCACGCATCGACCTCAAAAATCTGACCCGCGAAGATTTGTCCGTTCTTATTCGTGAACGGAAAATGCCTTCTTTCCGGACAAAGCAGATTTTTTCCTGGCTTTATCGACCTGGAATCACTGATTTTTCCCAGATGACGGATCTGGCAAGGGAGTTGCGCGAATCTTTGGCCGAGGAATTCTTTTTTAGTCGGATGGAACCCGAGATCACGGAAATTTCGCAGGACGGAACGATCAAATATGGCTTCAGACTTGCTGACGGCAGGATGATAGAAAGCGTTTTAATCCCTGAAGACGACAGGCATACGCTTTGTGTTTCCTCCCAGGTCGGGTGCGCCATGGGATGCGCATTCTGCCTTACCGGCACCATGGGATTTACCAGAAATCTGAGCTGTGCGGAAATGGTGAATCAGATCTGCGCGGTGCAGGATGATCTGTCCCGCAGAGGGATGGGGATTGTCAACAACCTTGTTTTTATGGGCATGGGCGAGCCGCTGGCCAATTTTGATAATCTTGTCAGGGCGCTCACCATTTTGCTGGATGAACTGGGACTCAATTTTTCAGACCGCAAAATCACTGTTTCCACCTGCGGTCTTGTACCGAAAATGATGGAGCTGGCCGGCATATTCAAGGTAAATCTTGCCGTTTCGCTCCATGCGTCTGACAATGAAACACGAAACCGTTTGATGCCGGTCAATGTCCGCTATCCCCTTGAAGTGCTTCTTGACGCCTGTAAAAAACTCCCTGTCCCCAAACGGAAAAGGATTATGTTCGAATATATCCTGATAAAAGGGGTCAATGATTCTGATCGTGATGCAAAAAGGCTGGCAGCCATTTTGCGTGGCATACCAGCCAAAATCAATCTGCTTCCCTGCAACGAAGTGCCGCAGCTTCCATTTTTCAAGCCGGATCAGGAACGCATCGACGCCTTCCAGGACATTCTGAAGGACAACGGTTACACCGTGCTGGTCCGAACCAGCCGAGGCGCTGATATTTCAGCAGCCTGCGGCCAGCTTGCGGCAAAGTCATCGACGCAACCATCCGATTAACCAATCCTGTATTCTTTACCTTCTCCAGCCGGAATGGTTGCCACGGTCATGATGTTCGTGTCGGCCATGGCGACCGGAAGAATAATGCCGGTCCGGCACAAAGACCACATCCCGATACACCGGATAGGGTTGTACCGGCCTGTAGCGGTTGACAACCACAACGGTTTCCGGCCGACGATAATAGGGCGGCTCGACAACATACACGGGCCTTCTATGGTCCGGATAGGCATACCGCACGGTGTTGTGATCCATTTCGTTGCCGATGATGTATCCGAAAACACCACCCACCGCCGCACCAAGCAGCGTTCCTCCCGTATCATGCCCGACGGCATGTCCAACCGCAGCACCGCCGATCAGGCCGGCGGCCGTACCAACCGATGCGCTGTCCGCCCGGGCTTCAAGAGAAGAAAAACTCAACAGTGCCAACAATGCAAAAACGATATTTTTTTTCATGATGTCCTCCTTGTTTTTTTATTCATCAGTTTTTTTCCTCTTTTACCCGGAATGTACTGCGGGACAGCGGAAAAAAATAGAGGACATCGGCAGATACGGCCTGCAATTTGACCCGACATCGGGTAGACATCTCTGTAATTTCAATTGGTTGCCATGATACGACCCGAAACGAAAAATAATCATTTTATACGATAGGTGGCCATCCGGATATGCCCTTCCTTGCACCTTGGGCAGCGTCCGGGACGCTTGAAACGGTCGCGTTCCTTGAAAATGTATCCGCAATGCAGGCATGTGTACGGCTGAACCAGCAGTTTTCTGCCTGATGCGTTGAGCGACCGGTTTATGTGCTCAAGATGTTCATACACCTCCTTTTCGCGAATTGACAGACTTTGGGAAATATCCCTGGCATTGACTTCCTCCTCGGACAACAGGGCGATGATCTGTTGACGGATGGTGGACATTGTTACATTCGTATCTTGGCCTCGGTCTTTTCCGAATTTTTCTCCAGATGACGGTATCGATTCAGGGCGGTTTCCGTGAAGCGGTTGATGACATGCGGCAAATCGGATGTGGTCCAGATGGTTGAAAAATTTTCATGATCCTGAACCGATGCGCTGATGGAATATGCCGGCATCTGGTTCGGCAGCAGGGCGACATCGTCATACCCCACATCAATGCTGCCGGAAAAAACCTGGCGAATGAGATCCTGCATGGTATAAACATAAAATTTTTTCACATCGGCGGTTGATTCCGCTGCGCCGATTTTTTTTCTGAAGTCAGGCAGTAATTCATTTTCTATCTTGGTAAACGAAAATTGGGTTGTCATGCAGATCCTCCTTGTTCTTGTCATCTGTATATTGAGAACGATCCTCGTTTCACCCTTTGATCACGGCCAAGGGGCGTAATTCAACTATCACCTCGACCAGGTCAAGCTGGTTTTCTATGACCTCATCGATATTTTTATATGCACCGGCGGCTTCGTCCAGATCACGTTCATGTCGTATGGCGTGAATAATGCCCTGATCGTCGAGTTTTTTCTTTTCCTGGGCAAGATCAAGCTGGCGCTGGGCCTGTTTGCGGCCCATCTTCCGTCCGGCGCCATGGGAGCAGGAGGTGAAACTGTCCGTGTTGCCCAGGCCTTTGACGATATAACTCGGGCTGCCCTGGGAGCCGGGAATAATGCCTATCTCCCCTTCTCGTGCGCTGGTGGCGCCTTTGCGATGGACCATGACACTTTTGTGGAAGTGCGTTTCCAGGGCGGCGTAATTGTGAGCGATGTTGATAATGTCGCCGAAAACCACATCCGGCTGCACCGCCCGCAACGCCGCCTTGACCCGCTCCATCATCAGTTTGCGATTGGCATAGGCAAAATCCACACAGTACTGCATTTCCTTAAGATACGTTCTGCCGAACTTGTTATCAACCGGCAGAAAGGCAAGCTGCCACTTTTCAGGAATAGCGGCGCTGCATTTTCTATTGAGATCAATGGCCAGCCGGTTGTAATGGTTGGCCACCTTGAATCCGAGATTACGGCTGCCGGAATGGATCATCAACCAGATATGACCATCATTGCCGCGCTGGATTTCAATAAAATGATTGCCGCCGCCCAGGGTACCGAGTTGGGTTAAGGCGCTGTGGTATTCCTGGGAGATGATGGGGAGATCATGGAGTTGACCGCCCTCCGGCTGGGGCATCAGGGCGGCGTCCTGCTTCTTTTTGTGATGATTGAAACCAAGAGGGACTGTTTTCCTGATACCGGACAGAACGGCTTTGATTTTGTCCGTGGAAAGAGCGCTGAGCGATGTCCTGACCGCGCACATGCCGCAGCCGATGTCAACGCCAACGGCGTTTGGTATGACCACATCTTCCGCGGCCATCACGCCGCCAATCGGCATGCCGTAGCCCTGGTGGGCATCAGGCATCACGGCAACATGCTTGAAAATAAAAGGAAGATTGGCAAGATTTCTGGCCTGCTCAAAGGCGCCGGCCTCGATATCATCAAGCCATAATTTAATAGGCTTTTTTTCGGTGGTGATGACCCTTTTCATTGCCGGAGTTCTCCCTGTGGAAGGGGTTTGCGCAACAAAGCGGCACGTCACTAATGATAAGAAGATAATATCACAAAACCGAGGCGGTCATGGATATTTTTCCTGATTTTGTTCTTTGCCGGGGCGCTGCGGCAACCGCGGATTCAACCAAAAAAAAGATTGTAAAAAAGCTTCCAGATAAGCAGACCTCCGCCCTGCCGGCCGGCAAAGAAAAAATGCGGCTGCGACCCTTTTGCCAGACAGCTGATGCCGGTGCCTCTGCCGTCGAGCACCGCGACCACATCGCCGGTGATTAGATCCCGGATGCGGATGATGTCATCCATGCCGGTTGAAACCAGATGCCGGTTGTCGTCAAGCAGCAGCACCCGAGTTGCTCCGGCCCCATCTTTTCCCGAATTTTCCAGGCACTCGCCGCTGTGTCTGTCCCAAATTTTGATTTCGCCGGCGCAGGTGGCGAAGAAATCACCCCGGGGCGCAAGGGTAAGCGATGTCACCGGCTGATTATGCGCCCGGATGGTATGCAGACATTTCTTCCCCCTGGAGGCCATTATTTTCACCTCGCCGTCATGACTGCCGACCACCAGGTCAAGTAATCCCGGGACAAAGGCCAGCGTTTCGACAGGCTGATCTTCCCATGGCGTGACGATTTTTTTATTGCCGGTGGCAACAGCACGGGTAATCAGCCTGCCGTCAACCCCGCCGCTGGCAAAAAAACGGCTGTCATGGGAAAAATCGACGGCGTTTATTTTCCCTTCATGACTTTTTTCCTCCAGTATTTTCCGGCCGGTCCTTGCCTGCCAGAAAAGAATGACACCGCAATCAGTCGCCGCGGCAATGATGCGGCCATCAGGGGAAACAGTCAGGGCCGTGAGCCGTCGGTCATCGGTTTGCAGGGTGATACTTCGCGGTCCAGCCCCGTAATTGAGGATACAGAGACTCTTTCCATCAAAATTTACGGCAATTTTCTTTGTGCCGGGCAGATAACACAGATGCCGCACCGGAAGATTGTTTTCCTTGAGAACGGCGTATCGCTGCACACCCGTAATGTCCAGCGTGTCGCTTCTGGCCAGAAGGCGTTCAAATATTGATGAAAAAAAAGGATTCTTCTGGAACTTCTCCCTTTTCCAGGCAGATAACAGGGATTTCAGGCATGATTCGTAGCGGAGATTTTTCAGGTGATTTTCAATAACTGTTTTCACCCTTTTTTTCTGTTTTTCCCGGCGATAAAAAGAAAGCGAACGGAGAGCGGGACAAAGAAGAAAAGGCGGAGGACGTAATTTCCGCTCCATGCCCTTTTGCTGAATTTCTTCAGCAATTTTTTTCAGCCCGTCAATGTGTTCCGCCACCGAACTGTCAACCGATGCAGCCTCAATCATCGAAAGAATAGCGGCCGGGGGAAACATACCGCTGCGAAGCTTGCAGGCAATGAGATTGTAAATCGATTCGGAGAGCCTGTCCTGCAGCAGCAGGGCCTTGTTCAGCAAGACAAAACCTTCCCGGAACCGTCCTGTTTCAAGATGCAACACCGCCAGATTGTTCAGGTAGTGCGCTTGCAAATGAAGATCTATCTCACAATAGGGGCAATCCACCGCAAAAGTCATGCGGTACAGGGCGTTCAGTTCCCGGCGCAGAACGGAAAAATCCCCAGGGCCTTCAGGGGAAGCACATTTTGCCAGAAAGGGACCGAGCAGCTTACCGCGATTTTCGCGGTTCGTCCCGGATTGACCGCCGTCCCGGGCCATTTTCCACACAAGGGAACCAAAGGCAATGATGTCGGTTTTGACGGAAAATCGGCAATCCCGGTTTTTCCGCAAACTGCCGGAATGAACAAGATTGCAGATCTTGGCCAGGGAGGCCGGGGAAACGGCAATGTCCTTCGGGGCAAGGGGGATATGGTGAATTTTGTGAGTGTGCAGATACTCAGCGCCGTGACATATCTGCATGGCCAGGGAAAGGATGCTTCTGAGGGAAAGATTGCCGGTGTTGATCAGATGATCGAGACTTTCCCCCTCTGTTTTCTCAAGGAAAAAGGCTGTATCGTGTCCGGGCAGAAAACCGTAACAGGTCTGGATGTGCGGATGCATGCCGAGGCGTGACCAGCTGCTGATTTCGGCCCGGAATTTCTCCCCTTGTCCGTTGCCCTGCGGCAGACAGGAAGCAAAATTCCGGAAAACGACCTCTTCCTTCCAGCCCGGCCTTGTCAGGTGGTGCTCCGTATAATCAGGCCCTTCCATGTGCCGGGTGACGGTAAATGCACGAAGTTCTTCCGGAAGGGAATCCATCTTCACCCTTCACCGCCCCAAAAAAGCAGGATGTTCTTTCGCCGGAATACGATTGAAAATTATTCCACCTTTTTTATTTTATCGAGCAAGACCAGTATCTCTTCCCGCTCGGGTCCAATTGCCAGGGAAAGGGCCTTTTTCAGATGAAAGGTGCTGATGGGAAAATTCCCTTCGTAATAGAAATTCTTGCCGAGATAGAGATGGGAAAGAAACAGATTTCCCCGTTTTGATTCTATCTGACCAAGCTGAAAATAAACGCCGGGAAAGTCGGGGAAATGCCCCATGATCTGTTTAAACAGCTCCTCAGCCCGTTTCTCGTTTCCCGCCTGCAACTGCGCCTGGGCCAGATGGTAGCCGGTGTACCAGTTGTTCGGGTTTTTCGCCCTGGACTCTTCAAGATACATCAGCGCGGTTTCAAGCCGACCGCTGTTTAAGTACAGTATGCCCAGATCGGTGAGAAGAATCGGCTTATCCGGGAAAAAACGAATGACCTCGCGCAGTTTTTCCACTCCCTGTTCATAGTTGCCGATGGAAACATCAGCCAGGGCAAGCCCATAGGTTGCCATGATCTTTGCCGACTCGTCGGATGACTCGCGCAGTTCCTTGCGGTATTTGCCATACAGTTTCTGCGGTTCCTGGGTCAGGGAGGCAACCCTTCTCTGCATGCGGAGGAAATCAAACTGATCATAGGCTTGATACTGCGACTCGCCCTTGACATGGATCAGGTCCTCGACATAATCCATGCGGAGTTTCGGCTTCGGATGGGTGAGGAGATACTGCGGGATATTGCCCATTCTGATTTTCGATTCGCGATACATTTTGTTCAGCATGGTCAGCATTTCCTTCGGATCCCTCTGCTGCCCTTCCATTAATTTGAAGCCGACCCTGTCGGCTTCCTCTTCGTCCTGACGGCTGAACT
This sequence comes from Desulfobulbaceae bacterium DB1, assembly GCA_001914235.1. Classification (NCBI taxonomy): domain Bacteria; kingdom Pseudomonadati; phylum Thermodesulfobacteriota; class Desulfobulbia; order Desulfobulbales; family Desulfobulbaceae; species Desulfobulbaceae bacterium DB1. The sequence continues at coordinate 134,065 of MQUF01000008.1, read as the reverse complement.
CAAGATTCATGGCGGCTCCGGCGGCCATGCCGCCGGTGACCAGGGCCTGGGAAAGAGCGCCTCCTCCCATGGCGATACCGGCCAGCATCATCGCCAGGGTACCGGCATTGACTTTCAGGGAATTCTCGATGCGCTGGGCAATATGGCGGCTCATGACATGACCGCATTCATGCGCCATGACGCTGACGAATTCTCCTTCAGTTTCCATGGCGCTGATGATGCCGGAATGGAAAAAGATCAAACCGGAAGGCGTGGCAAAGGCATTGAATTCTTTATTATTAATGACGTAAAAGTGATAATCGAAATATTGGGAACCGGCGACCGACAGAATGGAGTCGCCAAGGTCATTGACATATTGAATGATATCCAGTTCATCCAGCAGATTGAATTCGCGGCGGATGACGGAAAGCATCATTTCCCCGTATTCCCGCTCATCCTTGACGGAAAAGGCGTATGCCGAGCGATTGCCGTAAAAAGGCAGGATGTCGACGAAGAGCAGAAAAAAAACGACAACAAGGGAAACAAGCCGTTGAATACATGCGGGAAAAGACATGGTGAGTAATGACAATTGCCTTGCCTTATGGGAAAAATTAATCCGGCGGTGAAGAGCCATTCTTCTTTGTGCTCGTAATGCGGAAGCGTGTAATGGGCTTTTAGAAAATGATAAGGTGAAAATGGAAATTGACAATAGGCGAAAAATAAATGTATTTTAATTTCTTTGTCTCGCATATAAATATCAAGCATCATCCTTGGTTTGTCAATTTAAAAAATGCTCTGCGAACTCCACATTGCCAACCTGGCACTGATCGAAAAGCTTTCTCTTTCCTTTAACAGCGGGCTGTCCGTGCTCACCGGAGAAACCGGGGCCGGGAAATCCATCATTCTCCAGGCCATCCATCTTCTTTCCGGCGGCAAGGGCGCGGCAAGCTGGGTACGAAACGGCGCGGAAAGCGCCGTCATCGAAGCCCTTTTCGAGGTGGGCGATGAACAGGCCGTCCTTGTGAACCGCTTGCGCGAACAGGGTTTTGAGGCGGAGGGAGCCATTATCCTGAAACGGGTGCTGTCCGATCAGGGCCGCAGCCGTTTCTATGTCAACGGCAGTCCGGCCACCGCCAGGATAACCGGCGAACTGGCCGAGGAGCTCTTCAGTCTGGCAAGCCAGCATGATCACCAGCAACTGCTCATTCCCCGCTTTCATCTCGATTTCGTCGATGCGGTGGGAGACATCTGGTCGCAACGCGCCGCCTTCGGCGAACTGTATGACGTCTTTCAGCAAAAAAAGTCGGAACACCAGACCCTGCTGCAAAAAGAAAAGGACAAGGAGCAGCGCAAGGATTTCCTTTCCTTTCAACTCAACGAGATCGTCAGTGCCGGGGTGGTCGAGGGCGAGGATGAAAAACTGGTCAGCGAAAAGGACCGGTTGAAAAGCGCGGATGAGCTCACCCGCCTCGGCCGGAAAAGCTATTCCCTTCTTTATGACGCCACCGGTTCCTTTTCCCAGTTGCGGAAAAATCTGGGAACCATGGCCGCCCTTGATCCGCTGATCGCTCCTTTGGCGGAAGAGGTCAGCGGTTACACCTTTCAGCTGGAGGACAAGGTGCACGGTCTGCGCGCCTATCTTGACGGAATCCCGGATGATCCCGGTCAGCTTGAGGATATCGTCGGCCGGCTTGATCTGCTTTCGCGGCTCAAAAGAAAATACGGACCCGAACTGTCGGATGTGATCGATTCCTGCCGGAAGGCCGCCGAGGAACTGGAAGAAATCGAGGCATTGGATCATCGCCTTGACGGCCTTGCCAGGGAATTGCAGGTGCTGGGAAAGAAACTCCTGGAAGGAGCTGCCGATTTATCCGCCAGACGACGGGAGGTAGCCCACCGTCTGGCGGAAACCATTAGGGCGGAACTCGTTTCCCTCAGCCTTGAACAGGCGGTGTTTGAAATAGATTTTCCCGGCGGGGAAATGACTCTTTCTTCCCTGGGCAGAACAGGGGCGGACAAACCGGTTTTCATGTTTTCCGCCAACCGGGGCGAACCGGTCAAGCCCATTGCTCAGATCGCATCAGGCGGCGAGTTGTCCCGCCTGCTCCTTGCCCTGAAGTGCCTTCTTGCCCGTAAAGACCAGGTGGAAACCGTTATTTTCGACGAGGTGGATACCGGAATCAGCGGCAAGGCGGCGGAGTCGGTTGCCCGCAAGATCAGGGAACTCGCCTCCCATCATCAGGTGCTCTGCATAACCCATCTGCCCCAGATCGCCTCCTGTGCCGATGATCATTACCGGGTGAGCAAATCGGTGGAAAACGACCGGACACGAACGGCGATCGTCAAGCTCGACAAGCAGCAGCGGGTTGCGGAAATTGCCGCCATGCTGGACGGCAGCTCCGTAACTCCCCGGACCCTGGCCTACGCCGCGGAACTCATCAACAGAAACAGCCAATAAGCGACTTTTTCATGAACAAGCACGTAACAGCCCTGGCCCTTTTTTCCGGAGGCCTGGACAGTATTCTCGCCTGCCGTGTCGTTGCCGAGCAGGGGGTCAAGGTCATTGCCGTCAAGTTTGTCACCCCGTTTTTCGACTATGACCTGCTGGAAGATGAAGAAGGGTATCGCCGGAAAATGAAGGACAAGTACGACATCGACGTCATTGTCCGTGATATCACCGATTCCTACCTGGAGTTGCTGCACCGGCCGCCGCACGGATTCGGCAAGCACTTCAATCCCTGCATTGACTGCAAAATCCTGATGATCAGTGAAGCGAAAAAGCTGATGGAATCCCATGGCGCCACATTCATCATCACCGGCGAGGTCATCGGTCAGCGTCCCATGTCGCAGCGCAAGGACACCCTGCGGGTTATCGAGCGGGACAGCGACACCGACTCCCTGCTGCTCAGGCCCCTGTGCACGAAATCGCAGAAGCCGACGAGGGTGGAACTGGCCGGCATCATTGACCGGGAAAAACTGCCGGATTTCAGCGGCAGGGGAAGATCCGGACAGATCGAACTCGCGGCGCGTCTCGGCATCACCGATTACCCCAACGCGGCCGGCGGCTGCAAGTTGACCGACCCCAACCTGGCAAAACGGATACGCATGCTTTATGACGAAACCGCGCAAATCAACAGACACGACATCCGCTTTCTCCTGGTCGGACGTCAGTTCAGAATGCCCCATGGCGGCCGGCTTGCCATGGGACGCGATGAAAAGGAAAACAACGCGCTGCTCAAATTGAAGCGGCCGGGCGACATTGTCCTGCGCCTGCACGATCGACCCGGACCAATCGCCCTGCTGCGTCACTCGCGGCATGCCGAGGATCTGCGAGCAAGCGCCGGGCTCCTTGTCCGCTATACCAAAAAAATCAACGGCAAACCCGTGGAGTCGATGGTTCGGGTGCGCGACGGGGAATCGGACGGCATACTTGCCGCCGCTCCCCTCTTTGAGACGGAGATTGACGGCCTGCGGGTCCTGTAACCCTCCCGCCGCACCCCGGCCGCATTGCCTGCTTCTTTACGCGGAGACAAAGAGAAATCTTGACACACCGGGAGACAATTGCTAAAAGAACCGTAACTTTGAGCCACCTTAGCTCAGTTGGTAGAGCATCGGATTCGTAACCCGAAGGCCGCCGGTTCGATCCCGGCAGGTGGCTCCAGGAATCTTTCGTGATCTCAGTCGCTCGTGATCTCACCCCCTGGCCGTTTGATCGATAATATGAAATCATCGACCCTCACACCTATCATCCTTCTCATCCTCATTCTGTTCGGCATTCTTTGGTGGAACGGGATGTGCCCTTTTCTGTAGAAACTCCGGAAAAGCGGCCCAACCCTGTAGGGATTCCGGGAAACAGGTCCGGAAAACCGGAAAAAAGCGCCTGCCTGTTTGGCAACCGTGTCACGTCACATCGTTACAAGTGCCCGTATTTTCGTTTTCCGCACCCAAAACCATTCAGTGGTCCAGAAGTTGCTTTGCAAATACATTGTTACCCTGGAAATAACGTAAGGGTCCCTCAAGTTGCAACTTAAAATCAAGACACGGGAATAAAGGAAGAAAATGAAAAAGACGCTTTTGGCCGGTTTGGCATTTGGAACGATGATATGCGGCCTGGCCGGGGTAGCCGGCGCGACAACCATTAATTTCTCAAGCCAGGATACCGCGGCGGACAAGACATCCATTTACACCTATTACGACAATTTTCAGATTGAAACATTTAATGGTGTCACCCCCGGTACCTCGATAGTTTTGGCAAGCGGGCTGGATCAGTCGTGGAGCTGGACGGGGTCAGCCATGGTTGTACAGGGTTCCGTAAGTGGTAAATATGCCGCACCGTATGCTACTTCCACGGCAGACCAAACACCCTATCTGTCGGTACCCAATCCCTCAAGCTCGGGCAGCGTCACCGTCGCCCTGGGAAATGTCTATGATTACTTCGGTCTCTGGTGGGGTTCCGTTGACGCATACAACTCCATTGCATTCTACAATGGCAACACCCTGGTGGAATCCTTTACCGGCACCCAGGTCGTGAGTCCGAGCGCCGCAAACGGCAACCAGACAGCACCTTCAACCAATATTTATGTAAATTTTCTCGATCTTCCCGATTTCGACAGTGTAAAGCTGACAAGTACGCAGTATGCATTCGAGGTTGACAATATCGCCGTCGGTAACGCCCCGGTTCCCGAACCAGCCACCATGCTTCTCATGGGCACCGGTTTAGCCGGTCTTTTCGGCGCGTGCAGGAAAAAGAAGGCATAATTTTCCTTGCGGCATAACAGTGAGCAGGCAGGGCCATTACGCCGGGTCCTGCCTTTTTTTGTTCCCATGATAGGCGCAGCCCGGCGGGCGACGCTGGGTACTGCCGGAAAAAATCTTTTAATTTAAACACTTATTGAGCATTTTTCCGGCGATGCCCTATTTTAAGCCTTGACTTTCCCGCGATATGCTGTAATATCAAAAAATGTGACGCGGGGTGGAGCAGCTCGGTAGCTCGTCGGGCTCATAACCCGAAGGCCGCAGGTTCAAATCCTGCCCCCGCTACCAAGTAATTTCTAAGGACTTAGAGGAAATTTACCTCTAAGTCCTTTTTTTGTTTGACCACTTTCTCCCTCTCCCTGGATGCGCATCTGCATGGGGCCGACGGTTTCGCCGCGCCAGGCAAATATCCGCGTCATCATGATATTTTTTTGACTTTTACCGGACTTTTCAGTAACCTTTTGTGGTCAACATAACATATTAATATTGAAGAAAATTTGTAATCATGGACAGTGAGCGCTCCTTGGGCGTTCAACAGCGGATTTGAAGGATTAAAAATGGTGCAAGCAAAGAGACAAAGAAGAAAGACCGGCAAAACATTCACTTCGCAACAGACAACATATGTCGTCACAGGGGCGGTGTTCGGTCTCGACGTGGTGAAGCTGGGCAAAACCGCGTCCGTTGTCGTTGCATCCGAACCTGTCGTCCTGGGAAAAGCACCGGAAATCATGGAGGCGACGGCAACCCCGGAAGCGGCGAAACCGGTCGTCGAGTCATTGCCCTGGGATCCGGCAAGCTTTGATGTACCGCCGGTTGAAGACCGGGTGCGTTTTCAGGATTTCGATATTGCCGATTCGCTGCTGCACGGCATTGCCGATCTTTCCTTCCGTTACTGCACCCCCATCCAGGCCGCCGTCCTCAAGCACACCTTAAGCGGCGGTGACGCCACCGGCAGGGCCCAGACCGGAACGGGCAAAACCGCCGCGTTTCTCATCACCGCCATCACCAGGCTGTTGAACATTCCGCGCCAGGGAAAGAAACACGCCAGCCCCCGCGCCCTGATCATTGCCCCCACCCGGGAGCTTGTTCTGCAGATAGCGGAGGATTGCGAATCCCTTTGCCGCTATACCGGCCTTGTCGTGGTTCCCGTCTATGGCGGCATGGATTACCAAAAGCAGCTTGCCAGCATCTCCGGTAAACAGGTGGATATCGTGGTGGCGACACCGGGACGGCTGCTCGACTTTCAACGCAAGCAGGAAATTCATCTCGGCCAGGTGGAAATTTTCGTCATTGACGAGGCGGACCGCATGCTGGACATGGGATTTATTCCCGACGTACGGCACATCGTCTACAGTCTGCCGCCCAAAGGCAACCGGCAGACACTGCTGTTCAGCGCCACCCTCACCCCGGAGGTACATAACCTTTCCGCCCAGTGGACGAAAGAGCCGGTAATCGTGGAGATTGAACCGGACCAGGTCACCGTTGACTCGGTTGAGGAAATCGTTTACATGGTCGCGGCCAACGACCGCTATGCCCTGCTCTACAACATCATCACCCGGCAGAATATCGACCGGGCCATTATCTTCGGCAACCGCAGGGATGAAACAAGAAAACTGACCGACATGCTGCTGCGTTGCAAGATTAAATGCGATCTCCTGTCCGGCGACGTGGCTCAAAAGAAACGGATGCAGACCCTGGATGATTTCAAGTCAGGCAAGATCCAGATACTGGTGGCCACCGACGTGGCCGGTCGCGGCATCCATGTTGAAGGGGTCAGCCATGTGTTCAATTTCACCCTGCCCTATGAAGCGGAGGATTACGTCCACCGCATCGGCCGCACCGGCCGGGCGGGGAAAACCGGCATCTCCATCAGTTTCGCCACGGAGGAGGATTCCTTCTACATCCCTGATATCGAGGCATATATCGGCCACAAGCTTGAATGCACGCTGCCGGATCCGGAGTGGCTGAAATTGCCCGATTCAATCGATCTGGAAAAGCTGAATACCCCATCCCGCCGTCCGGCAGCCGCGAATAAAAGCCATCGTCCCTCCAAGGGGAGAGGTCGAAGCGGTCCGCCGCGGAAAAGGTGATTTTGGAAAAACGGCTTGAAAGGAAGTGCGGAAGGGAAGAACGAAATTACTTTGCCAGGGGCAGAAGCAGGTCAACCAATTTCTCAAAATCAACCGGCTTGGCGATGCAGCCATCCATGCCGGCCTCGTTGCACTGTCCGGCAAAATTTTGAAAACTGCAGCCGGAAACGGCAAAAATGGGGGTGTAGCGACGCCCCTGCTCTTTTTCCCGCCGGCGGATGACGCGGGTAGCCTCAAAGCCGTCAATCTCAGGCATTTTGATATCCATCAGGATGCCGGCATATTCACCCAGTTCCCATTTTTCAATCGCTTCCCGGCCATTCGTGGCCTCATCCACCAGCAAATCGTGAACCTTGAAAAACTCCTTGAGATAAAAACGTATGAGATTCTCGTCGTCAACAACGAGAAATTTTTTCGGTGTAGGGGTCACTCCACTTTCTCCATTCCGGCACAAACAGCCGATTTATTCCGATGACGTCGCACGGATGAATTCCTCACAAAAAAACGTTGCTATCCCTGAGACAGCGTGCGGAATAAAAAGATCTCTTTGATTTTCATGTTTCCCGCCCTGGGAAAAAGGAATTTTATGAAATCGCTCATTGTGATCAGCAAATGCATACGAGTTAAAGATACTATCTTCGGGAAATTCTTCAAGAATTTTCATGAAAAAGTTGGCGATGTTTTTTTGCACGGCTTACCCGGCCAACGGCTTGACTATTTCAAGCAATTCATTGATCGCTACCGGTTTGGCGATAAAGCCGTCCATACCGGCCATTTTGCATCTTTGTTCGGGATCATCGAACGTGCAGCCGGAAACGGCATAAATCGGCGTATAGGCACGGTTTTCAACCTTTTCCCGGGCGCGGATGATGCCGGCTGCCTGCAGCCCGTCCATGACCGGCATCTCAATATCCATCAGAATGGCCAGAAATTCTTCGTGTTCCCACTTTTCAATCGCTTCCCTGCCGTTCCGCGCTTCTTCACAGCGTAAGTCAAAATGGAGGAAAAGATCCTTGAGAAAGCCGCGGACTATGGATTGATCATCGACTATTAAAAATCGTTTTTTCATGGTTTTTCGGTTCCCGGATTCTGGAAAGCGGCAAGGCCTTGTCTTGACCCGAAAACAACCTTTGCGCAAAGGTTTGCCTATTCCCTTTGGATCATTGAAAAAATCGTGCCAAGCGCAGCTAAAAAATCAGCGTATTGAGAAAACGGCCGGATCAGGCAAAGGGGCAATGGGGCAAGAAACGATCAGGGCCACAAAAGTTGCCGGCCGGTGCCCGGGAGGGGCGCATTATTTCCTGACAAATTTTGCATCCAGCCCGCCGGAAACGACGAATCGGTGCTTCAGGCAAGGAAAAGACGGCCCGGCAGGAAAAGCGTTGCCCGCAGATTTTCCTGCCGGGGTTAACAAAGTGGGTTCGGGTCATCTTTTCACCGTGTGGTGCCGTTAATGTCTTTGTTGCGGATGAACTGACTGAGGGACTGGCGGGTCAGCCCGATAAGCCTGGCGGCAAGGCTGACATTGCCGTTGCTGCGCTTGAGCGCCTCTTCGGCCAGCCGGCGGCGGACATCCTTCATGGAAGGCAGCTCCGGCCCGAAACTCCCCCTGCCGGCGGCGGGCGCCGGCAGGGTGCCCTGCTGCGGCTTCATGCCCATCAGCCCGGCAAAGGCGTCAAGACCCAGGACATATCCCTGCTGACGGCTTACCGCGTCGTAAATCATGGCCTTGAGCTCTCGGATATTGCCGGGAAAGGAATAATTCTCCAGAAGCGCATAGAGCTCCCGGGGCACGACAAGCTTGCTCTTGCCGAACTCCCTGGCGGCCTGGCCGACGAAATGAGGGACCAGCAGGGGAAGATCGTCGAAACGATGGCGCAGGGGCGGCAGATGAACATGGTGGGCATTCAGCCGGAAGTAGAGATCCCGGCGAAAGGTACCGTCCGCCAGCAACTCGGCGAAATCACGGTTGGTGGCGACGATTATGCGCGCATCGCTGGTCTGCGGGGTGTCCGACCCCAGGGGGTAGTATTCCTTTTCCTGCAGCAGACGCAGCAGCTTCACCTGACAACGGGGACTCAAGTCGCCTATTTCATCAAGAAACAGGGTGCCGGCGGCAGCCTTCCTTATCGCGCCCTCACGGACCGCGTTTGCCCCGGTAAAAGCGCCTCGCGTGTGGCCGAACAGGGTGTCGGCGAAAATATCATCATCAAGGCCGGCCGCGTTCACCGCGACAAAACGGCCCTTTCTGCCGCCGGCCCGATGAACGGCCAGGGCGGCAAGCTCCTTGCCGACGCCGGTTTCTCCGCTTATCAGCACCGGCTGACCGCTGGGGGCAATCTGCTCCATGTAGGCGAAAAGTTTCAGCATTTCATGATTCTCGGCAAGGCTGTCCTGGAAGAACTCACAATGCGCGGGCCGCGTCTTCTGATCCTTGCTGCGCAGGGCCTCGTTTTCCCGGCGCAGTTCCATCACCTGCAGGGCCGCGCCCACCGAGGCGAGCAGCCTGCTTCCTTCAAGAGGCTTGGCGATGTAATCAAACGCCCCTTTTTTCATGCAGTCCACCACCATATCGATGGAGTCATTGGCTGTGGCCATGATGACCGGCAGATGGGGAAAAAGGGCGACTATCTCCTCCAGCAGTTCATCGCCGCCCAGTTTCGGCATGGTGATGTCAAGCAGCACCAGGGAGCCGTTTTTTTCCTTGAGCAGATCGATCACCCTGGTACTGTCGCATTCCGCGATGATGTTGTTGTAGCCGCCGTTTATGCCGAGAATACGGGCAATCGCCCTGGCGACATTCTCGTCGTCATCAACGACAATGATGGGCAGATCCGGCTGCAGTGCGTTTTCCATGCGAATTCATCCTTTGCAACAGGCAATTTTCTTTATGAGATACAATCTTCCCATGCCACCGGAATGACCACCCGGAACGTGGCGCCCTCCCCTTCACTGCTTTCAATCTCCAGATGGAAATTCAACTCCCGGATAATCCCCAGGGTGACGGACAGGCCGAGCCCGGTGCCTTCACCCACCTCCTTGGTGGTGAAAAACGGCTCAAGGCAACGTTTTTTTGTTTCAGGATTCATGCCGATACCACTATCCGTTACCTGAAAAACAATGACCTGGTTGGAGGTCTGCTCATGTTTTTTGAAGTTCAGGCACTTCATGCCCTCGCTGCTCAGGGTTTCATAGCCCAGGGAAACGGTGATGGCCTTCGCCGCATCCGGCGTCTTTTCCCCTTGTTTATTGACGGCGTAACAGGCATTGGAAAGAAAATTCACCACGATCTGCTCGAACTTCTGCCCGTCTGTTTTCACCAGCGGCAGATCCGCGCTGATTTTTTCCTCGTAGGCAATGCCGTGCATGCGGAACTGCTCGCGGAAAAAGGTCAACGCCTCCCGCAGGGGGCCTGTCAGGGAAATTTTCCGCCATTCGCCGGACGTGGCGCGGGAAAAAGAGCGCATACTGTTGATGATATTGGTGATTTTTTTGACATGAACCCGCATCTCTTCCGCCGCTTCCGCCGCCGGACAACGGGGATCATGCCGGTCAAAGTAGCTTTTGCATGTTTCGGCGCCGAGATTGATGACGGTCAACGGCTGGTGGATTTCATGGCCGATGCCCGATGCCATTTCCCCCAGGGCGGTCAATCTGCCGGCGTGGGCAAGCTGGGCCTGTTGGGCGGCCAGGTTTTTTTCCGAATTTTCCCGGGCAATGGCCGTGCCGATAAGATTTGCCGCCGTCTGCAAGGCGTCGACTTCAGGCGTCGGCCATTGCCGATTCCGGGTACAGTCCTCGAAACCGATAACGCCCCAGACAAAATCACCGGCAATGATCGGCGCCAGGGTAATGGAGCGAATATTGTAGCGGCGGAGAAAATCCTGCTCACTTGCGGGAAATGAATCCGTATCGCCGCAAACAATCTCTCCCTTGGAAAACAAGGAGAGCCAGCGGGAATATCCGAGTTTTTCATAGGAGAGTCGGGCGGGAAACCTTTCCCGCAGAAGATCCGGATTCACCCCCTCTTCGGCGGTCCAGACATATTCCGGACGGGCCACGGTGTCGCCGGCGGCATCAACATGGTGGCTGACGATCTGGATACGACTGAGGCCCATGACAAGCCCCATTCTCCCCGTCAATCCTTCGATATAAAGCCGCCAGTCCCGGTTAAGCAGCAGGGAACGGGCCATGTTGTTGACGGCGGCAAGGACCATGTCCCGCCGCAGGAGCATGGCCTCAATCTTTTTCCTCTTGACGATATCTTCCTCCAGGGTCCGGTTTTTTTCCTCCAGTGCACCGAGCAACCGCCTGTTTTCCGTTTGCAGATAATGGGTGTTGACCGCTTTTTCGAGCAGGTTGATCAGTTCCTGCTCTTCCCATGGCTTGACGATGTAATGATAAATCCGCCCCTTGTTGATGGAATCGATAATGTCCGCCACATCGGTATACGCAGTGAGGATGATGCGCACCACGTCCGGATTAAGCACCCTGATGCGGCTCAAGAGCTCCACCCCGGTTATGCCGGGCATGCGCTGATCGGCAACCACCACGGCAATATCCGGATTTTTGTCGAAGAGCGCCAGCGCCTCTTCCCCGGACAGGGCGGTCAGTACCTGATAATGCCCCCTGAATGCCGCGGAAAAATTAAAGAGATTCGGCTTCTCGTCATCCACGTAAAGAATTTTCTGTTTTTCCAAGATGTTTCCTCTTCCTGTTGCAACGATACGATGAAAAAAGCAGTTCTACCTATAAAAATCAAATTCCGCAATTATCATGCGGGCCGGACGTCCTCAGGTTTTCTCGGCAAGATCACCTCAAAGACGGTGCCGCTCCCTTTTTCCGTTTCCACCCTGATATCACCGCCGTGCTGGCGTACAATGGCATAGGAGATACCCAAACCAAGCCCCGTTCCCTTGCCGATTTCCTTGGTGGTGTAAAACGGCTCGAAAATACGCGGCAGAACGGCGGCATCGATGCCGCTGCCCGTGTCCCGGAAGCTGATGTAAACATTCGTGTCATCCTGCCGGGTGGTAACGGTGAGCGTTCCCCGACCCTCCATGGACTGCAAGGCGTTGGTGCCGATGTTGACGAAGACCTGGCTTAATCTGCCGGGCAGGCAGCGCAGCGGGGAGATTTCGCCATAACGGCGGATGATCTCCACCCGGCCGTGGTTGCCGCCGTCAACCAGCGCCAGGGAGGAGTCAAGCACGGGATGGATATCAAGTTCGATCAATGTTTCATTTTCCTTGCGGGAGAACAGCTTCAGATCATTGATAATCCGCGTCAGACGCTGCGCCCCTTGCTCGATATTGGCGGTGAGTCCGTTTACCAGATCATAAGGATCATCCGCCCCGGAGTCGGCGGGCCGGCCGGACTGATCGGGCTGTCGCTGCAACTCCGCCAGACAGCGCTTCAGCGAGGGAACCGCGCCGGAGATGAAATTGACACCGTTGTTCATCTCATGGGCGATGCCCGCCACCAGTTGACCGATGGCCGCCATTTTTTCCTGCTGGAGCAGTTGATCCTGGGCCAGGCGCAGCTCGTCAAGGGCCGTTTCAAGCTGAATTTTGCCTTCATGCAGTTCGCGATTGGCGTCAAACAGCTCCCTGGTGCGGAGCGACACCTTTTCCTCCAGTTCCTCTTTCATGGCGTTGATCTCGCGAAAGGCATTTTCCAGATCATTGAGCATGCCGCCGTAGGTGGCGGTGAGCAGGCTCAAATCATCCCGGCCGCCCCCTTCCCCCGCCCGCTCCCTGACCCGCAGCAACAGGCTGTTCAGCGGCTCGCTCATCTTTCTGACCACCAAAAAAAGCGAAACCAGGCCGGCGGAGAGAAAAAAGAAAAAGGCAAAGCCGATGGCAAAATACATCCGGCCCAGGGAGCGATTGAATTCCGTTTTTGACAGGGCCACCCCCACATAACCGATGAGTTCCGAGGCAAGCGGATCACCTCCCTCATCAACCAGGAAAGGATCGGTACTCATACCGATTTCCGTCAGTCGAACCGGCGCCCAGAAAAGAAAAAAATCCTCCGACTCCTCCTGCAGGAAATCCCTGCCGTGCAATTCCTGAAAAACGGCGGACAACTGTTCCGGCCTTTTCCGGATCAGCGGGTATCCGTCCTTGGTCCTCTGCTTTTTGTAGAGTATATCTCCGTTCACAGTGAAAATATGCACCTCCAGCACCTCATTCTCACTAAAAAGCGATTCAACCGGCATAATGCACCCGTCTTCATCTTCGGCGAAAACCGCAAGCTGCACGTTCTGGGCGAGCATGGAAACAACGGTCCGGCCGAGCCTGCTCATATTCTCCTTATAACCATTGCGCTGAAAGCGGATCATGTACCAGGTGAAAAAAACGGCGAGCAGGATCATTGCCGCCATCATGGCAATGGTTATCCTGGCGATGAAACTTTCCCTCATTCGGCAAAGGACGGGTCTGGCTTTCATGGGGCGGTTTCCCGGACGGTTATATTCATTTTGCGGAGAATCGTTTCATTCACCAGGGTTTTCACCCGGACGGCATTTTTTGCGCCGATGGCGGCGGCCGCTTCCCCGCGTAAAACACGGGCGGCGATTTCAGCCGCCTCCTCGCCCATGGTCTCCACATCAAAGGTGACGATCAGGGCCGCGCCCGGTTTGAGATGTTTCTCGGAAAAGGAAAGAAGCGGCATTCTGTGTTCAAAGGAAAAGCGCAGGAACGACGGCAAGGAGCGGGGGGTGAGCACGGTCAGATCAGGCAGCAGCCAAAGCAGATCAACCCGGTCCCGGAGCGTATGAAGAAGATTTATCACCTCTTTTTCATCCGTGGCCGGAAGAGCGACGAAGTCGAGATCCCCACGAACAGCGCGGGCCTCGTCGAGCAGGGCCCGGCTGCGGGCCGGGTCATAGACCAGCCCCACCCGTTTCACCCCCGGCAGCAATCGACTCATCGCATCAAGCTGGATTTTCGGGGGAATCATGAGATTGATGCCGATGATGTCGGTCCGGTCGCCGATGATTTTTTCCGGGGCAAAGACCAGCAGGTAGATAATCGGCACATCGGCAACACGGCGGGCGGCGGTCAGCGCCCTTGGCCCCAGGGCCAGGATCAGATCGGGGCGTTGGGCGGCAATCCGTGCACCGGAAGAGTCTTCCGGCTCGTCTTCCGCGATGACGATTTCATGAAACGAATGCGGCTCAATGGATTTGACCCCCACGGCGGGCAGGATCCGCGGCAGTTGCCGGCTGAAGGCCTGCCCGGCGAGACGCGCCGGCAGGCCGGCGTCGCCCGTCACCACGGCAATATCATAGCCCGGGGCCGCGCGGGCGACGGCAAGGAGCAGCAATATGGCGAGGAAAAAGGGTTTCCGCATGGCCTGTGAATCAAAAAAATGAATAAAAAAGGATGAGTGTGCGGAAAAAATTATACATTTTTCGTGCCATGTTTTGGTAAGAAATTTCACCTTTCCCGGAAAAATGAATACAAATTCATTGCCGTTGGGTTGATTTTAACATAAAGTAACCTCGCTTTGTGACACTTTTGTAAAACTGGGACGGAAATGAAATTCGTTTTCCGGCATGAAAATAGAACTCGTAAAAAGTCTATTTTTTTTACCGCGGAGCACACGGAGATCACAGAGAAATATTTTTATTACAATTCGTTGGCCCGGTGGCCTCTGTGCGCTCCGTGGGAAGTTTTTTGTTTTTACGAGACCGTCATGAAAAAAACGGGAGAGAAAAAAATGAAGAAACGATTTGCCGTTACGGCGTTCTCGGCCCTGATGCTAGTGAACTGCCCTGCGCCGCTGTCGGCCCAGCCGCCGGATGAAAGCCGCGAGCTGTCCGGCCTCTATTTCGACCAGGGGGAAACGGTGCAAACCGCCACCCGCGCTCCCAAGCCGCTGAGCGAGGTGGCGGAAAACGTCAGCATCATCACCGCGGAAGAGATCGAGCGGATGAACGCCCACAACGTGGCTGAGGTGCTGAACCGGGTAAATGGCCTTTATGTCCAGTTCAATGGCCGGGATTTCAACGGATTGGATGCCTTATTCATCCATGATTCTGATTATGAACACGTCCTGGTGTTGGTTGACGGCATTCGCTGGAATTTTGATAACGACGGAATGACGGTGACCAATTCCATTCCGGTGGAGATCATTGAACGGATCGAGGTGCTCAAGGGGCCCGGTTCCTCCACCTGGGGCTCGTCGCTCGGCGGGGTAATCAATATCATCACCAAACCAACCGGAAATACAAGCCGCCCCAGCGGCACCCTGTACGGCTCCTATGGCGAGAACGGCAGCCGGCATTATTCCGGTACGCTCGGCGGCAAGGCGGGCATGGCCGGTTATTTTTTCAGCGTGGCAAACCAGAATTCCGACGGCATCATTTTGAACCGAAAATATGACGATGAAAGCGTGTACGGCAAAATCGACTTCAGCCTGCCCCACTCCACCACTCTGACCCTGACCGCCGGGCAATCGAATCCGGACTCCAACTTGGGAGATATTTTCGGCAACTACAGTATCTACCATCGCGATTTCTGGGGCTCAGCCGCGCTTGATTCGGCCCTTACCAAAAATCTCTCTCTTCACGTCGACGGCTTTCGTAAAAAACAGGATTTCATGTATCCACCTTTTACTGATTACTACGATGCCGAGACAACGGGAATGTCCTCCCGCGTGACGGCGCGGGCCGCCAATCATACCATTGTCATGGGCGCGGAAATCGACCGGGTTGAGTCGGCAAGTTCCGATGCGGCAATAGATGGCGGTCGTGAAGAAACATGGGGCCTTTATATGAATGACACCTTTACCGCCGGCCGTTTTGCCGTGACGCCGGGAATGCGTTATGACCATCTTTCCCTCACCGCCACCTCAGGCATCCTTTCCCCCAGCCTGGGAATGACCTGGCGATATTCCGACTCCACCCTTTTCAGGGCGCTTGCCGCACGAGGCTTCAGAAAACCTTATCAGACCATCGGCATCTCCACCGTAGATCCGGAAAAGGTCGACTCCTACCAGGCCGGATTTGAAACCACTGCTTTACCCTCCCTGCGGCTCAAGGGCACTCTGTTTCAACACAACATCAGGGATGGATGGGAATATGTCGGCAGCACAGCGTACAATGCCGGCAAAATCAGACGTTACGGCTATGAACTGGAAGCGGCGACCGATCCCTTTTATTTTTTCTCCCTGGATGCCGGTTTCACCTACACCTATATCGACTACCGCGACAACACGGGCAGAAACAACGATGACACCTATTCCCTTAAGCTGGGACTGCTGTACGACAACCCGCAACTCTTCACCGCCGAACTTTTCGGCGGCTACCAGTGGCTCAATGAAGACAGAATCTTTTCGGCATACAAAGACGGGGTCATGATCTGGGATTTCAATATCATGAAAAAATTTCAGATCTGTCCGAATACGCAAATGGATGTTTTCATGACCGCCCACAATCTGTTCAACGGCGCTGATTACTGGACCCAATTTTACCCCAATCCCGGTCGATGGATGGAGGCGGGGGTACGGATTCATTTTTAACCGCTTCCCGACTCCGAAGTTCGCGACGTTTTTAGTTGCGCATGCGGATGAAACGCACGATAACCCGGTGGCATGATGCACCCGATGTTCATTTAATTGGACTTTCCCTTTACGGTGTGCCAGGATAAAAATGTAACATAAAACTGTTACATTTTTATCCATCACTCAAACAGGAGGGAACAATGAAAGTCAAAAAAATCGTGGTGCTGGTCCCGGCCCGGGACCTGAAAAAACAGGCCAACGCCATGGCCTGCTGCAAAACCGGCCCTGCTCCACTAAATGCCGAAGAGTAATCAACAAGGGGAGCTTTTTGCTGCTCCCCCCCCATTTTCTTGCCGCGAATATTTTCCTTTCTTCACACATACCTCGCATGCAGCTTTCCCATTACGCCCTCATCTTCCCCTGGCCGAACGACCCGGACCTCCGCCTGCTCTTTTCCACCCGCACCGGCGCCAGTGCCCTGGTGCCGCTGGAGATCCTTGCCGGTATGGAAAGCGGCGCACTTGATGCCGAATCAACCGCCACGCTGACGGAGCTCGGCCTGGTCGTCCCGGACCGGCACGCGGAAAAGGCGGCGGTGCTGAACCTGCCGGCTGAACTGAACCGGCTGCGCAGGGTGATGAAGGTGTCAATCGTCGTCACCATGGAGTGCAACTTCCGTTGCCGCTACTGCTACGAGGGCAGCCGCAAGGGAAAACAGCGGATGAGCGAGGTCACGGCGAAGCGGCTGGTGGAGTATATCAAAGAACGGTTCACCCCGGAGACGACCAGGCTCACCCTGGATTTCTACGGCGGCGAACCCCTGCTTGCCGTGGCCATGATCAAAAAGATCGCCGCCCCGCTCAAGGAATATATGGAACAGCGCGGCGCGGAATTTGAAATCACCCTGGTGACCAACGGTTCGCTGCTTACCCGCGAAAACGTCGAGGCGCTGCTGCCGGTGGGGCTCTCCAGGGCCAAGGTGACCATCGACGGACCGCCGCGGGTGCACAACGCCTTTCGTCCTTTCAAGAACGGCGGGCCGACATTTGACCGCATCGTCGACAATATCCGCCAATGCGCGGAGCTTGTCCGGATTGCGGTGAACGGCAACTTCACCCGGGACACCTACCGCGAGTTTCCCGAACTTTTTACCCATCTTGCCCAGGCGGCACTGACCCCGGAAAAAATCAGCCAAATTTCCTTTGCCCCGGTACTGCATGTCGGCGGTCCGCACGCCACCGATTTTTGCGGCGGCTGCGTTTCCTCCGGCGAAAAATGGCTGGCCCGGGCCGCGACCTGTCTTGACCGGGAGATCGCCGGCCACGGCTTTCCGCCCGCAACCGGCGCTTTTTCCCCGTCACTCTGCATGGTGGACGTGGACAACAGCTTTGTCGTGCATTATGACGGCGGGATTTACCAGTGCGTGGCCATGGTCGGCAACAGTGAGTTCCGCTGCGGCGACATCTTCACCGGCATGACCGATTACCGGGAGCAGTATCATGTCGGCCATTGGCAAAAGGAGGAAACGTGCCGGGAGTGCGTTTACCTGCCGCTTTGCTTCGGCGGCTGCCGCTTCATGGCCCGGCAGCGCGACGGCGACATGGGCCGGGTGGAGTGCATGCAGGGTTTTTATGACGCGGTGCTTGCGGATCTTGTGGGGCAAGACTCGTTTGGCGCGCACGCGGTTGAAACATCACGATACCCCCGCGAAAAAATCCATTTCAGCGGCGATATCATGCAAAAGACAGGCTGTGGGTGATAACCCGGGTTGAATTAAAGCGGAAAATTTTATGGAAGATTTTTGTAAACGTCTTTTCTGTGGCCGATCTTTACAACCAAAACAACAAGCCGATCTCCCCGGATTTCATACACAATGCGATAATCACCGGTTCTCACTTTATGAAAATTGTTATCCCCCTTCAATTTCGTTGTGGCCGGGTCAGGAAGGTTATTCCCGAGTTCTTCAATCTTTTTCTTAATGCGCAACAACTCACGTTTTGGGAAAAGCTGAATGGCTTTCAAAACACCGGGGCGAAACTCAACAGAGTATTTCATGAATCACAGACCCAGATGTTTCCAAAATTCTTGGGCTGGAATGTTTTCTCCCGGTTCAGCAAGTGCTTTTTTCGCATCCTCAATGTCGATATAGTCTTCAATTTGCTGAAGCAATTCAAGCTCCTCAATGGAAATCAATGCGGCGATCCCCTGCCCTCGCCTGGTCAAAACAACAGGTTCTTTGCCGTAGGCAACCTTGTTGACAATATCAGCAAAATTTTTTCTCGCATCCGCGGTAGAAATTGTAGTAGTCATAAGAGAAGTCCCCCCCCAAGTAGAAAAATCCATGTACAAATTGTACAACATGTACCTCGTCTTGTCAAAACAATCCAACATCGGGGCCTTAACGGGAAAACTCATCGGCTGAAGGAGAGATGCTGCGATTTGCGGGTAATAGTGAGAAAACCAATCAGGCTTCTAAAATCTCCTTCAACCGGCCGGAGAACAATTCCAGGGCCTGCCTGCTTGCCGGTTCCGATTCCAGGCCATTCTCTTCCAGGCATTCATCGATCGACTTGTCCAGTTTCTTGATCTGCCAGTAAAGCTCGTTCTGCATGAGCTCCACCTCGCACAGCTCGTGCAGCGGCACCTCGGAATGGTCCTTGCCCAGTTTGTGCAGCCAGTCCATGAAGCTGTCGGCCAGCAGGCCGGAGGAATAAATCATCTGGGCCAACGGCTGGGTCACCTTCCACAGTTTCATGGCGCATTTTCTTTGGTCCTTGTAACGTGCCGTCATCTGCACCATGGGTTCGAGAATGGCCAGCATTTTATTGAGCTGCAGGCCCCGTTTCAGCAGATGGGCGACATACCGGGACGTGGTGTCGAAGGGGTTGACCGCCGTCGGACTCAAGCCGGATTTTTTCAGAACGGCGCACATGGCTTGATACACCGACTGAAAATGGATGGTGGCGTTCATGTGCAGATAGGGCAAGGCGTCACGCAGGATACGCCCTGTCTTTTCAAACTGGTTGATGCGGATTGACTGCATGCTGTCGGCCATGGCGACGATCTGCCCCAGCACGGTGAGGTTTTCTTCCGTTTTGCCCACCGGGTAGCCGCTGCCGTCGCAGCGTTCATGGTGTTCAAGAACAGCGGTGGCCACGCTGGGATGAAGCGTGCGCATGGAGGCCAGCACCATCCTGCCGACCACCACATGGCTCTGGATGGCCCGCCATTCTTCCGGGGTCAGGGCCTCCCGCTTGTTGAGGATGTCCGGCGAGACATTGAGCAGGCCGATATCATGGACCAACCCGGCGATGAAGGCGTGCGCCACATATTGGGTTTCAAGGTGCATCTCATAGGCGATCAGGGCCGCCAGCCAGCCGCAGAAAAGCGACTTGTCGTATTCCTTCGGCATCTGCTTCTGGAGAACGGTCAGCTTCTGGAAGAGAATCGGGCTCAGCTTGATCTTGGCCAGCAGATTATCAAAAGGCTTGTCAAAATAGTTGCGGACATGGATCTGGTGCAGGTCCTGGTATCGTGCCAGCAGGGCCTCGATATCGGCTTGCAGCTTGGCCTGGGTTATGGACTCCCCCAGACGAACCTGCTCCTCCAGGGGATTTTCCAGGTTATGGCCGAGAATTTTTCGCGCCACATCGTTATTGATGCGCATTCCCTTGGGAACAATGAGCACACCGTTTTTATTGTAGATGTCTTCGGTGGAAACGACATCCATCTGCTTGTTGACATCTGCCAGGTGAGAGGCATAATAATTCTGCTTTCCGGCAATATCTTCTATTGATTCCTGAGTCATCAAGGTTCCCTTTTTCTTGGGGGATTACGGATTGCGGAATGGGAAATGGGAAGCGGAACATGAAGCCCTCCCCGCTTCTTTGGGAGAAAAGACATATTTAAGAATATCGAAAAGAAAAAAGCAATTCAATATCTCAAAAAATAAATTATTTCGCCTGTCTATCAGCTGTTGCCGGTTGTTTCAACCAGATCGGCAGATCGGGGTGCAGCCTGCGGAAACGGGGATCACCATCAATCTCCGTGCTCATCTTGCGGTTGGCGATGAGCACGGCCCCCGGTTTCATTGTCTCCTCGATCATTTTCTCGAATTTCCTTTGGCTGTCGCCGTCCGACAGGGGGCGGAAATAATAGATGACATCAAAACGCCGATAGCCGTCAAACCGCCACAGGTCATCCCGGCTTACCCGATCGTCTCCCAGCAGTTTTCTGGCGATGCGGTACGGGTATTCATCCTTTTCAAAGCCATAGACGTCAAATTCCATCTGCTCGGCAAAAAGCATGACATTGCCGATACCGCAGCCGATGTCAAGCAGGGTGAATGGGCCCTGGCCCGGCCTGTTTTTTTTCAGGAAACGCGCGACGAAAAAAAGCTGGTCGAAAAGCTGGCGGGTGTCCATGGGCACAAAGGGATACTCCCCCTTGGTGTCGTTTTGCGAATATTTTTGGGAATCCGTGGTGTAAAAACCGATGAAACGGTTGATGATGCCGAAATAAATATCGCGGATCTCCTCTTCCTCGCTCAGTTGCGGAAGGTCCATGGGATGCTCCTGCTATTTATACCCCGCTTGCACGCGGTCCTTGGTTGAAATAATACCGTATATGGGCTATATGTTTTTTTTTGGAAGCCAACCGAAGAAACTACTCAACTTTTCAATAGAACAAAAGGATTAAATCATGTCTGAAAATCAAATTATCGCCAAAATGGACACAACCAAGGGAACCATCAGCATCATCCTGTACGCCGACAAGGTGCCGCTCACCGTGGCAAGCTTCGTCAACCTGGCAAAAAGAGGCTTTTACGACGGGCTCAATTTTCATCGGGTGATCAATGATTTCATGATCCAGGGCGGCTGCCCCCTGGGCACCGGCACCGGCGAACCGGGCTACCGTTTCGAGGACGAATTCGATCCCGAGCTGATTCACGACCGCCCCGGCAAACTCTCCATGGCCAACGCCGGACCGCGCACCAACGGCAGCCAGTTCTTCATCACCCATGTCCCCTGCCCCTGGCTGAACGGCAAACACGCGGTGTTCGGTTCGGTTGCCGGTGAGCAGGACATGAAGGTGGTCAACGCCATTGCCCAGGGCGACAGGATCAACTCGGTGACCATTGAGGGCGACACCAGTGCATTGTATGAGAAGATGCAGGATCGCATCGACCAGTGGAACAAGGCGCTGGATCTGAACCATCCCCATCTGAAAAAGGCATGAAATGACCTCCCCTGCCGCAAAACCGCTGACCGAAACCACCTTTGAGGAGCTGCTGGCGGAGTCCACCCGCATCCACGGTCATATCTGCGCCGGTCAGGTGATCGGGGTGCGGATGGCCATGATCGGCCTGCGGGAAATCGGCATCACCGACCCCAGGGGCAGCCAGCGCAAGAGCCTCTATGTGCTGGTTGAAATCGACCGCTGCGCCACCGATGCCATCCAGTCGGTCACCGGCTGCTGCCTGGGGAAACGATCGCTGAAATGGCTTGATTACGGCATCATGGCCGCCACCTTTGTCAATCTGACCTCCGGCCGGGCGGTACGGGTCACGGCGCGGGAGGAATCCCGCGAGCTGGCCAAAAAATACGGGCCGCTCCTTGGCGACAAGTACAAGCAGCAGCTGGAGGCCTACCGGGTGATGCCGGAGGAGGAACTTTTTATTGTGCAGCAGGTTGCAATCAGTCTGCCGGAATGCGACCTGCCGGGCAGGCCGATGAAACGGGTGCAATGCCAGGAATGCGGCGACTGGGTGCAGGACTGCCGCGAGGTGGAACGGGACAACCGCATTCTTTGTAAAAGCTGCGCCTTCGGGCGTTATTATCAGCCGCTCGCGCAGGTGTAACCATGCCGGCAAAAACAATCCCGGTGGAGCAGGCGGTGGGCATGGTCCTGCCCCACGATATCACGGAAATACGACAGGCCTCGGAAAACGACCGGTCGTTCAAGGGACCGGCCTTCAGAAAAGGGCATATCATCCGGGCCGAAGACATCGAACACCTGCGGCGCCTGGGTAAGGAGCATATCTATATCCTCACCCTGGACGAAGACGAGATCCACGAAAACGAGGCGGCCCGGCTCATCGCCGATGGCCTGGCCGGCGAGGGCGTTGTTTTTTCCGGGCGGCCGGTGGAAGGAAAACTGGGTCTGCTTGCCGCCCATGACGGGCTGCTCAAGGTGAACATCGATGCCCTGTATCGCTTCAATCTGCTGGGTGAAGTGATGTGCGCCACCCTGCATGACAATACCCCGGTGAAAAAGGGGGAACAGGTCGGGGCCACCCGGCTCATTCCCCTGATCGGCAACCGCCGGACGGTGGAGGAAGCGGCGAGGATTGCCGGGGAGTCCGGCGGCGTGCTGTCGGTCAGGCAACCCCGCCGGGCCAGGGCCGGACTGGTCATTACCGGCAGCGAGGTTTTTTACGGTCGCATCAAGGACGCCTTTGAGCCGGTGCTGCGCGAGAAACTTGCCAAACTCGGCTCCGAGGTGAAGAAGGTCTGCTTCGCGCCTGACGATGTCGGGTTGATTGCAGGCGAGATCAAGGCCTGTCTGGATGACGGGGCTGATCTCATCGTCACCAGCGGCGGCATGTCGGTTGACCCCGACGATGTCACCCGGGCCGCCATTGCCGAGGCCGGGGCGGTGGATATCTGCTACGGCACGCCGGTATTGCCGGGCGCCATGTTTCTGTCCGGCAGAATCGGCGAGGTGCCGGTGCTGGGGCTGCCGGCTTGCGGCATGTTTCATCGCATTACGGTGTTTGATCTGATTCTGCCCAGGGTGCTGTGCGGCGAGAAAATCACCAGGGCCGATCTGGCCCGGTTGGGCCATGGCGGGCTGTGCCGGACATGCAAGAACTGCACGTATCCGGTGTGCGGGTTCGGGAAATAAACGGCTGGTCTTAGTGGTCCGGCTGGTCTGATTGGTCGGACTGGTCTTACCAGAGCCGTAGGCCGGCAATCCTTTGCCGGCTGGTTGTGCCGGTTTCTTTTTTTTGTCGGCATGGGAATGCCGACCTACCACCAGTCCCGTCAGTCCGACCGGCAAGACAAGTGAGACCGGCAAGACAAGTCCGACCAGTAAGACAAGTCGGACCAGTAAGACTAATCCACCACCATCCAGGTACGGAAGGCGAGACGGCCCGAGTCCTTTTCCTTGCCGCTGACGGTAATCCTGGTGATGCGCTGCGGCAGCGGCCTGTCATTGTCAATGAAAACGAAATTGCCGTCGATCCTTGCCTTGTGCCAGCCGAGCCCGGTGACGTAAATCCCCAGTGTTTCCTGCTTGTAGCGTTCCGGATAAAGCAAGGCGGCGCCGAATCTCCTGATCACCTTCTCTTGCCGGGGGGCGGGGCGGGGCTCCATGGCCGTAACCGGCATGTCGACCCGCTCCAGCACCTCTTCAAAATGGGCCATGGTGGACCAGTCGTTGCCGAGAATGGGCTCACGGGGTATGAGCATGACATCCGTTTCCGGGCTGACGGAACCGGGGTCCTGACTCAGGATGGCCGCATACCCCATGGCTTTCGCCTCCTCAAGCACCGTCGTATCATACAAGCCGTAGGGGATGGAGAAAAATTTCGGCTTCTCCCCCAGTCGCTCGGTCATGATATCAAACCCTTTTTGCAGATCGTTTCTGATCCAGGACCGGTACCCGGCATCATCAAGCCCCTTGGGCCGGTCGACCAGCCGGGAATGGGAATAGGAATGGTCCTGAAAATCGACCCCGGCCTTGCGCAGCTCGCGAATTTGCTCCCAGGTCATAAAACCCTTGTATTTTTCCTCCACGCCCTGCGCATAGACAAAAACTGTGAAAGGATAACCGAATGACTGCAAAATCGGCCAGGCCACCTCGTAAACACTGCGATAGGCGTCGTCGATGGTGATGACCACCGCCTTTTCCGGCAGCGGAGTGTGGTGTTCAAGGGCACTGACCAGATCGGCCAGGGGAATGACCTGGTAATTATTCATCATCAGATAGGCGAGCTGTTCGCGGAACCGTTCCTCGCTGACGTTGGTGGTGGGATATCTTGCCTCGCCGAAGCGATGGTAGATCAGCACCGTGACACCCGGGCCTTTTTGAGCGGCGAAAAGCGCGGAAGGAGCCGCGACAAAAAAGAGAAACAGCATTATGTATAAAAGACAACATGCTGAATTGCTGTTCTTTTTACATCTTTGCATTTTTCGCCACATGAAGCTGGACAAGTCTCATGGCCTCGGTGGTATCGGTATCGAATTCGGCGGAAAGCGCCATTGTGTCAAATTTCTGCAGCTTATTGGAAACGATGACCTGCTTCAGGTCATTGATATAGGAATTACGACGCTGCGAGTAGTAAAGAAGGCCATCGGCAAGATCAATGGAGCTGCCGGTGCGGCTGCGCATATCCCGGAGATCGGCGTAGGCGGGCAGCCGGTTCAGCATGAGCAGGTAGGCCCGCACCGATTCGAGCAGGGATTCATAGACCGCGACCTTGTGGGATGCGCCCTCTTCCCGTTCATTCGGGGTTATGCCCCTCTCCCCCCAGGTCCAGATGCCGAAGAGATTGTTCCCCTCCCGGCAGAAACGGGAGCTTCCCCAGGATGATTCGATGGCCCCTTGCGCCAGAATCAAGCTGACCGGCAGCACATCGATGCGGCTGAGCAGCACTTCCTTGGATGTCGTGCGGTATTTGCGGCTGAGATGCTCCAGGATCTCGATCTCGTCATCACTTATTTCCCGGGGCCAAACCGTCTCATCGTCAAAAATCAGGTTGTCGTCACTGTTGTTAAGTTTGGCGACAATGGACTGCAGCGCCAATTTTTCCTGTTCAACCTCATTCAAGGCGATAAGGCTGATGGGCAGCATGGTGTTGATAAAGGCCTTTTTCTTCGTTGCAACATCGAGTTTTTTCATATCCTCGGGCAGGTTGCCGAAAAGGACCGGAGGAACGGGGGCGGTCTCGTCAATATCCCACAGTTTGCTGTTCTGCAATTTTTCCAGCAGTTCATTGGTCGATTCAACCTTGAGAATCGGCATGTTCTGTGTCGCGGTAATTGACGGAACCCGTTTTTCCACAATATACAAGGAGGGGGAACGGGTGAACAACAGAACAAGCAACAGCGAGAGGGCGCAGGCCCCGACAACGGAGCTGGCCGTCACGATCCTGTTCGCCAGACGTATTTTTCCTGCCGACCCCGGGAAGTTTACCGGGGAAACGGGAGACACGCTGCCCGATGATGAATGGCCGGCGAAGGAGCTGCTGTATAACTCACCGGAAATAAATGACTTTTTGTTAAGCATCATGATAAACCTGGCTTAAATTTTGGCGCACTATAAATGGTGAGTTTTGAAAAATCAAATCGTTTTTCCCGATGAATTGTGTCCCGGGATCTCTCACGTTGTAAAAAAAAGTGAAACAGAGTAAAGAAAGGAAGTGTAATTCTGGTGGTTTACTTATTTTTAACCTGGAGGGATAAATGATGTACCGACTGCTTGTTTTTTTTCTGTTGTTGTGCCTGCCGCTGTCCGCTGCCGCTTCCGATGCCTCGTCCCAAAAAAATAATATACTGATGGAAACGACGATGGGCACCATCAAAATTGAACTTTTTGACGACAAGGCCCCGGTCACCTGCGCCAATTTCCGCCAATACGTGGCGGAAGGTTTCTTCAACGGCCTTGTTTTCCACCGGGTTATTCCGGGCTTTGTCATTCAGGGAGGGGGATTTGAGCCGGGATTGAAGAAAAGAATCACCCGCGCGCCCATTGTCAACGAGGCGGACAACGGCCTGAAAAACAGCCGCGGCACCCTTTCCATGGCGCGCACCCAGGACATTTACAGCGCCACCAGCCAGTTCTTCATCAACGTGGCGGACAACAAAAGCCTTGATCACCGGGGCAAAACCCAGGCCGGCTTCGGCTATGCGGTTTTTGGCCGGGTGGTGGAGGGTATGGATGTGGTTGATAAAATCGTTGCCACACCCACCGGAACAGTGGGCATGTATCAGGATGTGCCGAAAACCGATATGGTGATGCTGAAGGTTTATGAGGAAAAATAGCGTCCCGTCCCGGCCGGACCCCGTGGGAAACGGGGTCCGGAAAACTCCGTTCCCGCAACTCAGAACAGCGGCCTCACCTTCGGCTCCTGCTCCTCTACCTTTTCCTCTTCCTCGTTTTTCCTGTCAACCAGTTCATTTATCTTGCGCACCGGCCGGGTTGAGACCCGTTTGCCCTTGGCCGCGGCATTTTTCGTCAGGAATTGCTCGAAGTCGAAATCCTCGTAATTCTTTTTCGCCCTTTTTGACGGTTTGTAATGAATGCGCACCTTGCCGCCATCGCCCAGGGAAAGAAACTGCATGGTCGACTTCTTGTTGCCGCCGAAAAGGTGGTATTCCTTTTCCAGAATGAACTTGGGACATTTGAACCGTTTGATATAGCTCATATCTTCGTCGGCATCCCGGTAGATGACGTTGAAAACGAGCTTTTCGTCGACAACCCCGCACCAGGAAAGTTCGGAGCCGACAAAAACCTTGTCCGCCACATTGATGACCTTGTAGGTGCCGTCCTGGAAGATGAGCAGTATCTTGTCATATTCGGAACAGGCGAAAGAGCGGTCACAGTCGGTTTTGACCCCATGGCCGAGAAAGCCGCTTTCCCGATGGTAGCCGACGGTGAGATTGCAGAGAGCGACCTTGCGCGCCTCCACTTCGGTAAAGGTGGAGATCTCGGTGCGGCGGGGATAGAGATGGCCGTAGGTGTCGAGCAATTTATCCAGGTAGCGCAGGGTGTAAGCGACCACGTCCTTCAGGTTTTTCTCCACCTGACGGATGGCGCTTTCCGTTTCCTTGATGTCGCGGCGTTTTTTGTCGATGTCATAGCGGGAGATGCGGCGGATACGGATTTCCAGCAGCCGTTCAATGTCCTCGCGGGTGACGTCCCGCACCAGCCTTTCCCGGAACGGGGCAAGGGAGTGATCAACGGTTTCCACCACCAGCTTGTAGCTCTCGCACTCCTCAATCTGCTTGTAGAGCCGCTCTTCGATGAAAATCTGTTCCAGCAGATGGGCATGCAGTTTTTCCCGCAGCCGGTCGAGGTCGATGCGTAACTCCCGCTCCAGATCATTTTTAAGATTTTCCGTGTTTATCCGGAGAAGCTCGGAAACGGAGATGTTGACCGGCCGGTTATCGGCAATAGCCGTCAGATTGGGGCTGATGGAGACCTCGCAATCGGAAAAGGCGTACAGCGCCCTGATGGTGTCCTGGGCATAGAGTCCGCGGGCCAGCTTGATCTCCACCTCCACTTCCTCGGCCGAGTAATCATTGATGGAGATGATCTTGATCTTTCCCGTCTTGGACGCCTTTTCAATGCTGTCCATCAGGGACTGGGTGGTGGTGGTGTAGGGGATTTCCTTGATAATGATGGTTTTATCGTTTTTTTCCTCGATCCTGGCCCGGCATCTGATCCGGCCGTTGCCGTCATCGTAGCCCGAGACATCGATGCGGCCGCCCTGGGGAAAATCCGGAAAAAGCTGGAACGGTTCACCCTTGAGGATCTTCTTCTGGGCCTCGAGCAGTTCGCAGAAATTGTGGGGCAGGATCTTGGTGGCCATGCCGACCGCGATTCCGTCCGCCCCCTGCAGCAGAAGCAGGGGCAACTTGCTGGGCAGCACCACCGGTTCCTTGTTGCGGCCGTCATAGGAATCGACAAATTCGGTCAGATCCTTGTTGAACAGGGTCTCCCGGGCAAGGGGGGTGAGACGGCATTCGATGTAACGCGCAGCCGACGGGCCGTCGCCGGTGTAGATATTGCCGAAGTTGCCCTGCCGGTCGATGAGGTATCCCTTGTTGGCCAGATTGACCAGGGCGCCGAAAATGGACTGGTCGCCATGGGGATGGAGCTTCATGGTTTCGCCCACCACATTGGCCACCTTGCTGAAGCGACCGTCGTCCATGTTGAACAGGGTCTGCATGATGCGCCGCTGCACGGGTTTGAGCCCGTCGGTCACGTCCGGAATAGCGCGTTCCTTGATGACATAGGAGGTGTAATCAAGGAAATTATCGTCGAACAGCTTATGCAGGGAACCGTAATCAGTAAGATTTTCCATTAGTTGTCGTGGGGGTCGGATAATGATTTTTTGAGGAAATCATGATGAAGTCGTGCGCGGAGTCCGCAATCCCAAATCCGCAATCAAACGAGATAGTTCATGATGTACTCCTTGCGCTCCGGAGTGTTCTTTCCCATATAAAAGGAAAGAAGCAGGGGCACATCGGAAAGCCGGTCAATATTTACCTGCTGCAAGCGCATGTTGTCGCCGATGAACTGCTTGAACTCCCTGGGGGAAATCTCGCCGAGTCCCTTGAAACGGGTAATCTCCACCCGCGCGTCGTTCTTTCCCCTGCCCTTCAGTTCTTTTTCCGCTTCGGCTTTTTCCTTTTCGGAATAGCAGTATCGGGTCACTTTCGTGTTTCGCACCCGGAACAGCGGGGTTTCCAGGATATAGACATGCCCCCGCTTTACCAGGTTTTCAAAAAAGGTGAGGAAAAAGGTCAGCAGCAGGTTGCGGATATGCAGGCCGTCCACATCGGCGTCGGTGGCGAGAATCACCTTGTCGTAACGGAGCCCGCCCACCGATTCCTCGATATTCAGGGCCCGCATCATATTGTACAATTCCTCATTCTTGTAAAGCAGGGTCATGGCCTGGCCGCAGACGTTCATCGGCTTGCCCTTGAGGGAGAAAACCGCCTGGGTCATGGGATCACGGGCACTGACGATGGAACCCGAGGCGGACTGCCCCTCGGTGATGAAAACCATGTTCTCCCGGCCCGTCTGCGATGGATTGTCTTTGCTCGGATGGTACTTGCAGTCTTTCAACTGCGGAACCCGGATGGCGACTTTCTTGGCCTTGGCCTTGGCCTCCTTGCGCACATCCTGCAGCTCCTTGCGCACCTTTTCGTTCTGCTGGATCTTGTGGATCAGGACTTCGGCAACATCCTTTTCCTTGTAAAGATAGTCGCAGACAACCTCCTTGACCCGGTTGACGATGAAGCCGCGAATTTCCGTGTTGCCCAGTTTGTTCTTGGTCTGCGATTCAAATATCGGGTCCTTGATCTTGACCGACACCGTGCCGATCACCCCTTCCCGCACATCCTCGCCGGAATATTTCTTGCCGGTGAAGTCATTGACCCCTTTCAGGATTCCCTCGCGAAAAGCGGAAAGATGGGTGCCGCCTTCGTTGGTATAGGTGCCGTTGACAAAGGAAAAATAGCTTTCGCCGTAGCCGTCGGAGTGGCAGAAGGCAAATTCCAGGGTTTCATCCTTATAGTAGATCGGTTCGTAGAGACGGCTTTCGTCAATCTCGTTGGCGAGCAGATCAAGCAGTCCGTTGGCGGAGAAAAAACATTCCTTGTCGAGGTAAAGCTTCAGCCCGGCATTTAAGTAGGCGTAACGCCACAATCGCTTACGGACGAAATCGAGATGAAAGGAAAATTCCTCGAAATGGCTGCTGTTGGGCAAAAATTCGACCAGGGTGCCGTTTTTCTCGTTTGATTCCCCTTCCTCCTGGCTCTGCAGGATGCCTTCGCTGAACACGGCCCGGGCAAATTTGCCCTCGCGGAAGGAGGTGACGGTGAAATCCCGGGAAAGGGCGTTGACCGCCTTGGTGCCGACCCCGTTCAGGCCGACGGAAAACTGAAAAACATCGGTGTTGTATTTGGCGCCGGTATTGATCACCGAAACACACTCCACCAGTTTGCCCAGGGGAATGCCGCGGCCGAAGTCGCGCACTTTCACCCGGCCCTGCTCATCAATGGCAACGGTAACCTTTTTCCCCGCCCCCATGATGAACTCGTCCACCGCGTTGTCGATCACCTCTTTCAACAGGATATAAATGCCGTCGTCCGGGTGGGAGCCGTTGCCGAGTCGACCGATATACATGCCGGGACGGAGCCGGATATGCTCCAGGGAACTCAGGGTCTTTATTTTTGATTCATCGTAGGAAACGGATGTTGCTGATGACATTACATTCGGGATGGTTCAATCAAATTTTGTTGGTTAAAAACGATTCTTCCGCAATCCGGCGATAACGAATTACATTCTATATCTCGCTTTGGGGATGGCTGCAACCTTATTTAAAAATCATTTTTTTTCGTATAAAAAAACATTGCCTATCCCGCTGGTTACGGTAATGTTGTTTGAAATTCAGCCCGGCAACGGAATCGGCTCCAAAGGTGTTATATGAGCAGAAGGTACCGCCACTTCAAGTACTTTAGGCACTTTAGGCACTTTTCTCGAACCGCGATTCCGGTATCAAAGTCAAATCTGCCTGGATCAGGTTGTCTGAATTTATTGCCTGTGCGAACTCCGAGTTTCATGCAGTCTGCCGGAAACAAATCTCGTCGTCACATTTCATTTTCTTTACATAATAATCTGAAGGAACCCCCAGCATGTCGGAAAATTTAAATAACCAGCTTGGCACCACCGAGGTTCTCTGGAATCTCAAGGACCTTTACCAATCCACTGATGATCCGGCGATTCAAGACGATATCGCCTTTTGCCGGGAGGAAGCGACCCTTGTCAGGGAATCCTTTGCCGGCAAACTGGCGGAGCTCTCGCCCGCTGTTTTTGCCCGCCTGGTGCGGCGTCTTGAACGAATCGACACCTTCATGGCCAGGATTTCCACCTTTGCCTTTCTCAATTTCACCACCCAGATCAAAAAACCGGAAGCCGGCGCCTTTCTTCAGGAAATCAGGGAGGTCAACAGCAGTATTTCCCGGGAAACGGTTTTCTTTGAGCTTGAATGGAGCAAAATGGACCAGGAAAGCGCCCAGGTTTTTCTTGATTCCGAGGAAATACGGCATCATCTTCATTATCTGCGGAATATCAGGCGTTACGCAAAACACATGCTGAGCCGGGCGGAAGAAACGCTGCTCATCGAAATTGCGCCGGTGGGCAGGGGAAGCTGGACCAATCTCTTTGAAAAGGTGCTGGGTCATCTGCAATTCGGCGAGAAAAAACGGACGGAAGAGGAGGTGCTGTCCGATCTCTACAATCCGGAACGGCAGGTACGCGCTAAGGCGGCCGACGAACTGACCGAGGGGCTGCAAAGCCAGATGCACATTCTTACCCACATCTTCAATACCCTGCTGGCCGACAAGATGATCGGCGACCGCTTGCGGGATTATCCCTCCTGGATCAACTCCATGAACCTGTCCAACGAACTCGAGGACAACACGGTGCAGGTGCTGATCGACGCGGTGACATCCCGTTACGACATCGTCCAGCGTTATTACAGGGTGAAAAGGGAGCTGCTGGGGCTGGACGAACTGAAGGATTTCGACCGCTACGCCCCCCTGCCCCATCTGCCCTCGGTCACCATCGGCTGGCGGGAGTGCCGGGGCATGGTGCTCAGCGGCTTCCGTAATTTTTCTCCGAAAATGGCGGAGATCGCCTCATTCTTTTTCGACCGCAACTGGATTCACGCCCCCATCGGCGATGGGAAACGGGGCGGCGCCTTTGCCCATCCCTGCGTGCCGGAAGTGCATCCCTATGTCATGGTCAATTACACCGGCAACGTCCGCGACGTCTCCACCGTGGCCCACGAACTCGGTCACGGCGTTCACCAGTACCTGGCCGCCAAACAGGGATACTACAACAGCAACACGCCGCTCGTGCTCGCGGAAACCGCCTCTGTTTTCGCCGAACTGCTCATCTTCCATGACCAGTTGGCAACCTTGACCGACCCGGAGCAGCGCAAGGCCTTCATCTGCCAGAAGCTTGAATCGATATTCGCCACTGTTTTCCGCCAGGTTTCCATGAACCGATTCGAACACCTGTGCCACACCAGCCGCCGGGAAGAAGGGGAGCTGTCGACCGAAAAGCTCAGCGAACTGTGGTTTGCCACCCAGCATGAGATGTTCGGTGACTCGGTCACCCTGAGCGACAACTATCGTCTCTGGTGGTCCTACATTCCCCATTTTCTCCATTCACCCGGCTATGTTTACTCCTATGCTTTCGGTGAATTGCTGGTGCTCGCCCTCTACAAACTGTACAAGAACGAAGGCGGAGATTTCATCCCCAAATATCTGCATCTGCTCGCCCAAGGGGGCAGCCTCTCCCCTTATGAACTGCTCAAACCCTTCGGGGTTGATCTGGATGATCCCAACTTCTGGCTGGGAGGGCTGTCGTTGATTGATGAAATGCTGCAAGGCATCGAGTAACCCTTCTTGATGCGGCTGAAATATTTCATTTTCCTTTCCCTCGCCCTGCTGCTGGGACTTTTCGTCTTCCTGTCGCCCCGGATTCCGGCCGTGGGCGACATCCGGTCGCGGCTCCTGCAGGAGGCGGAAAAAGCCCTGCAGGCGGACGTCTCGGTGCAGGAGATACGCTGGCGCTGGGCGCCCCTGCCCCACCTTACCCTGCTCCATGCCGACATCGTGCACCCCGATTATGAACTGCGCCTGCCCAAGAGCCGCATTTATCCAGCCTGGCGCGCCCTGCTGACCGGCCGCATTGCGGTGGGCAGCCTTGAATTGCTTTCACCGCGGGCAAAAATCAATTCCTCGCTGTACAACGCGGTGACGGACGGAACCATCCAACTGCCCCTTCTCAACATCACCATCAGCAACGGCACCCTTTCCCTGGCCCCTTACCGGAATGACCACCTGCGGACAAAAGAAACGACCTTTTCCGATATCGCCTTCAAAGTACGCAAAAAATCAAACCATCTGGCAATTTCCCTGCAGAGCCGGACAACTTTTGCCCCGGCCTTTTCCGTCAAAGGGGATATCGACCTGGCTGTTTCTTCCTATGCCGGCACCATGGAAAGCAGGCAATTTGAACTCGCCCGGCTTGTTGAAACAGACAATCCGGTCATTCGACCGCTGCCCTCGCAAGTCGATTTAAAATGCGATGTCATCGGCCGGGGGCTGCACACGGTTCGCATTCTTTTTTCCGGCAACATCCCCTCTTTTTCCCTGCAGCGGCTTGCGGAACCTGTTGCCTTTGTTTTTGACCAGGCTGATCTGCTGCTGGAAAAAAAGGGGCGAGAGCTTTCCGCCAGGATCTATCAATTAAAGATGCGTGAGCCTGATGTCTCCTTTTCCGGCGGGGTGAGCCGCTATTTCAGCGAGAATGCCGAACTTCCCCTGTACCGGCTTGATCTTGGCGCGGGAAAAATCGACCTGGCCGATATTCGCCGCAAACTTCTCACCTTGCTGGGGGATAATTCCATCACGCAGACAGTCTGCGACATTGTCCGGGACGGCGGGGCGAAATCCGCCACCTACCGTTTTGACGCCCCGCTTGCCGGATTCGAATCCATCGAGTTGATGCATATTAATGTTGATGTCGATCGGGCCATGATCCATGTGCCGGTGGTCGATCTTGATCTGACCGAGTCATCCGGGCCCATCGTCATCGAAAACGGCGAAATATCAGGCCGCGACCTGACCAGTCGGCTGGGCAATCATTACGGTTCAAACGGTTCCTTTGCCCTGGGGCTTTCCGGGGACAACCATCTCTTCAAGCTTGATCTTGATATTGACGCCGACCTTGCCGAGCTGCCCAAAACGCTCCACCATCTTATCGCCAATCAGTATTTCAGAAATGAGGTGCTCAAGTTTTCCTCCACCGGACGAAAAATGGGGCATCTGACCATCGGTGACGATCTTCGTGATTTTACCGTTGATGTGCGCATCTCCGACCTGACCGATGCGGAGATAAGCTACAGCCGACTGCCGTGGCCGTTTCGTTTTCATGGCGGCATGCTCCACATTGAGGACGAAAGAATCGAGTGGGAAAAGGTTGCCGCAACGGCAGGCCCCCATGAAATCCGGGAAACGACCGGCAGGCTTGCCTGGGATGATGCCATGCTTCCCTTTGCTCTCGACAATCTGCAGGCGGAGTTTGATGCCGGGTCCCTTTACGAGCAGCTTGCCGCCTATCCACGGATCAACAACTCCCTCCTGGCGGGTTTGACCTCCGTAGCGGGAAGGGCCGTGGTGGAAAAAGGTTCGGCAACCGGGCGGATTCTTGCGCCGGCGGACTGGAAGTACAGCCTGTCCGGCATGGTCGGCGACGTGAACGTTGTCACGGAAAAACTGCCGGAAACAATCATCATCAAAGAGGCGGTGCTGTCGATTGACGAAAAGTCCCTGACGGCAACCGCGGGTGAAATATCGCTTCTCGACAACCCCTTTTCGTTTGCCGCTGGTCTCACCCACACATTTTTTCGTCAGTGGCAGGGCGAAATTGAGCTGGGAGGCACGGTGTCCCCCGGCATGGGAAACTGGCTGCGGGAAAAAAAATGGATTCCCGAGCCTTTTTTCCCGAAAATTCCCTGCGAGCTGAAAAAACTCAAAATCAGCTTCTCCGAACCGGATCTGGCAATTGCCGGAACCGTGGCGAACAAATCAATTACCGGCGTTCCGGTGGAAGCGCTTTTCGAAGTCGAGATGAAGGGCGACCGTCACCGGAATACCAGACTCCACTTTTTCAACTATCCAAAAGACGCGCTGATCACGATTACCGGAGATCGACGCCACGAATCGCCGGTCGTCAATTTTCAGGGAAGCCTTGATAAACAGACCGTTTCGGCAATATTCAACAGCCCTTTTCTGCTGGCCGGCGAACTGGAAGGATTTTGCCGGATTACCCTGCCCATGGAAAAATCCCATCCCCCCGTCTTTGAGGGCCGCCTTGAAGGCCGTGATCTGGAGTGGCTGTGGGGTGATCTGTTGCGCCGCATCACCGTCGGCAAACTCTCCATCACCGGCGAAAAGGAAAATCTGCTCGTCCATGACCTGGATTTGATTTTTGAAAAGGAGAAAGCGAATGTGCAGGGCTCCGTCACCGTTTCTCCCACCCTCATCACCACCGATCTCACCCTTCATTCCGAAAGTTTGTCCCTGAATACCATCACCCGTTTTATCGATGATCTTTCCGTGTTCCTGAAAAAAGGAAATAATACGGAATCAAGCGGCATGCCCCGCAAGCTTGCCGGGAAAATAGCGCTGCAAACGGAGGAATTTGTATTTGCCGAAACCATCAGGGAGGGAAAAAGCATGAGCTACAGGCTGACCCCCCTGTCCGGCAGCTTTGACTTTTCCGGCCCGCAATCCACCACCCTTCTTCTTGATGATGCGAACTTCTGCGGCCTTGAGATCGACGGCACCCTGAAATGGCACAAAGATCGAAACAGTAAACAATTTTTCATGAAAAACCCCGAGCCCAATCTGACTCGGCTGGAAGATTTCCTCGCCTGCAGCGGCGTGAAACATGAAATCATTTCCGGCCCCTTTCAGGTGAACGCTGCATTGACCGACGACAACGGCAGGCTGTCGGCAGGGGCCTTTCACCTTGCCTCCGAAGGCGGTGTTTTAAAAAGAATGACCCTGCTTGCCAAGATATTCACCCTCATCAATTTCACCGACCTTTATCAGGGGCTTTTCAACAGCGGATTCAATTACAAATTACTGGAGATCGACGGCCATGTTGCCGATAATCTGTTCATTCTCGACAAGGCGATCATGGAAGGGGAAGGGATGGATATCATTGCCCAGGGCAACATCAACCTGCAGGACCTGCAAACCGACCTGACCATTTTTATTGTGCCGTTCAAATCAATCGACAAAATAATCAACATTGTGCCGTTGATCGGCCGGATAATCGGTGGTAAAAAAAGGCATATCATCACCTACCCGGTGAAGGTGAACGGCAATCTGATGAATCCGGAGATCAGCATCCTGTCGCCCACCGCCATCGGCAAGGCGGCAGTGGACTTTCTCTTTGACACCTTGACCCTGCCGCTCGATCTGCTGCCCACCGTCTCCCCCCCGGAGCAGGAACCGGAACCCGGCCGGGAAGGGAGCAACATGACCCCGCAAACGGGGAATCAGGAAGAAGAAAAGAAATGATCGTAAAACTCGTGGGAATATTCTTTGTCGTGCTGGGAACCATTGTTTCCCTGGCATTCTGGATACCGGGCATTATCAATAAAAAACAGTTGAAGGGGATCATGGGCAGCCGGTATTCCCTCATCTATTTTATCTACTTCACCAACGGACCGCTGCTTTTGATTATCGGCGCCTCAATCCTGACCTTTCTGGTTCGCTAGCCCGCAAGCATCACCCTTCCTGTTTTGACAAAACCTTATCCCAGAGTGCCCAGGCCGTTTCCTCCTTGCTGAGCAGAGGGAAATCATGCCGGCCGCCCCGGCGGTCGAGCAGGGTCACCCGGTTGGTGTCAACGGCAAAGCCGCTGTCCGCGGCGGAGATGTCATTGATGACGATATAATCCAGGTTCTTCCGGTGCAGCTTTTCCCGGCCATATTCGAGAAGATTTTCGCTTTCTGCGGCAAAGCCGATGAGCAGCGGCGGATTGGCCCGCTGATCTTTTATCTCACCGAGTTTTTTTAATATATCGCGGTTCCGCACCAGGGTCACCACCTGATCGGCGGTGGATTTCTTGATTTTTTCGGATGATACGGCCGACGGCCTGAAGTCGGAGACCGCCGCCGCCTTGACGATGATATCGGCAGCGTCAAAGCGGCCGAGCACCTCGCAATACATTTCCTCGGCGGTCCGCACCCGGATGCATTCAACCCCGGCCGGTGGGACGATCAGGGTGGGGCCGGAGATCAAAATAACATTCGCCCCACGCTGCCGCGCCGCCGCAGCCATGGCGTAGCCCATTTTACCGGAGGACCGGTTGCCGATAAAACGCACCGGATCCAGGGGTTCTTCCGTCGGTCCGGCGGTGACCAGCACTGTTTTTCCGGCAAGATCCCGGGGTGTGAGAGCACTTATGACGGCATTTTTCACCTGACTCCATTCGGGCAGGCGACCGGGTCCTTCCTCGCCGCAGGCCATGAGACCGGTGTCCGGCTCCAGCACCTGATAGCCGAAACCCTGTATTCTTCTGATGTTGTCCTGGGTGGCGGCATGGAGATACATCCTGCTGTTCATGGCGGGGCAGACCAGCACTTTTGCCGTGCCGGCCAAGACAATGGCGGAAAGCAGATCATCGGCCAGGCCAAATGCCAGGCGGGCAATGGTCTGGGCCGTGGCCGGGGCGACAAGAACAAGATCAGCGGAACGGGCCAGGCTGATATGGGGGATTTTTTCTTCATCCGGCAAAGAAAACATGGAACCATAGACCCTGTTGCCGGTCAGGGCGGCAAAAGTCAGGGGTGAGATGAATTTGGTTGCCGCCTTGGTCATGACGACATGAACATCCGCTCCGTTTTTCTGTAAATCTCGGACCCAGTCACAAACCTTATAGGCGGCAATGGAGCCGCTTACGCCGCAAACTATGTTTTTTTGCTCCAGAATGACAGACATGGCACCTCTGTATCATTTTGAATTTATTGCCTGAAAGGAATGAAATGGCGAAACCGTCTCTTTCACGTGGGGAAAAAGACGGCTTCGCCGGTACTCACAAAAACGAAAGACAAGATCAGCTGGATAAAAAAATGCTAATTGAGAAGCGGTTCTTCATACGCTGGCGGTGGGGTATAACCGGAGCCGGGGGCCGCAGGAGCATATGACGAACCGGCCTGCAGTTCCTGAGCGATATAGATGGACACCTGGGTTTTGTAGCTCAGGCCGTTTTCTCCGATGGTGATCATGCAGGTTTTCGAGGGCTTGGTAAAGATGAGCAGGACGTTTTTCGACTTCACCGAACCGCCAAGTCTCCAGCCGTTTTGCGGCATGGATTTTTCAAAAAACTCGGTCAGGGAATTCACCTCGATCCGGCCTTCATAGCTCAGGATGCCGCCGTTGAATGATTCGGTTTTCACGAACATGGTGTTGTCCCGGTTCATTTCAAGCCCGTCGGGGATCAGGACTTCACGGAAATCCTTGGGGTAAAAGGGACTGGCGGAAACAGTGGCCATGCCCGGGTCATTGCTCTGCTGGCCGGGAAACGAGGTGCATCCGGGCAGCAAGGAAAAGGAAACAAGGCAGCACGCCACGCTGACCAGGGAAAGACTTGATTTTTTTAATGATTTTTTCACAGTGCGGAACATAGTCACCTCCATCAAAATGTCTTTAAAATAAATTCATCAATTTCTTTGCGTTGCGATTGCTGATTACGGTGCCGGGGATGACCAAGGGCGATCATTGCCATGAGGTCGAATTTGGATTCAAGCCGCAGGATTTCATTAACCTGACTTTTGTTTTTCAAAATCTGACCAAGCCAGACCGCACCCAATCCGAGGGCTTCGGCGGCCAGCAGCATGTTCTGGATACATGCCCCGGCGGACTGGTGATCCTTTACCTCGTCATACATCGCTTCCGTATCAAGATAGACTCCGATAAGCGCTTGGGCGGCAAGGACGATATGGCTGTAATGCGTTGTCCCGGCAAGTTGTTTTCGGACCGTATCATCGGTAATGACGACAAACCGCCAGGGTTGATTGTTCAGACCGGAAGGAGCCCATATCCCGGCCCGGATTATCTCCCGCAGATCAGACGGCGAAACCCCTTCCTCGGTAAACTCCCGAATGCTGCGCCTGGCATGGATGGCATCAAGAACTGCTCGCGTCATCTCCCTGTTTTCTCCGGTTACACTGGGTTTGGAATATGAATTTGATCATTACCCCTTTGTTGCGGGAATTTCAATAATTTGTTAGATGAGGGGTGTACGAGGATCAATTTCCGGCCATAATGCCATGAAACCAAGAAAATTACCAGGTCCGCCTTGTCAAAAAAGAAAAAACATATCCCGCTGCCCTGCTTGCCGCCGGGCGTTTCCCTGGTGGATACCCACTGCCATCTTGATATGATGGAAAACGGTGAAGACCCCGCTGATATCATTGAACGAGCTTTTGCCGCCGGGGTAACCCGCGCCGTTACCATCGGCATCGATCCGGCCAGCTCACGAAAGGCCGTGGAACTGGCCGACAGACTCGAGCATGTCTATGCCGCGGTCGGCATCCACCCGCATCATGCCGAGCAGTTGAGCCTGCAGGCGGAAAAAGAATTACAGCGGCTGGCCGGCGGAAGTCGGGTCATCGCCTTTGGCGAGATCGGTATTGACACGGTAAAGGATTACGCCCCGCTCGACGTGCAGCAGCGGGCCTTCACCCGGCAGCTTGAAATGGCCAGAGAGCTCGATTTGCCCGTTATCGTTCATAACCGGGAAGCGCATGAGGAAATTTATCAGCGGCTGAAAAAAAGCGGCCCCTTCCCCCGGGGCGGCGTTATTCACTGTTTTTCCGGAGACGGCGAAATTGCCCGCAAATTCATTGATCTCGGTTTTTACATCTCCATTCCTGGGGTGGTCACCTTCAACAGGGCCGATATGCTGCACGATGCGGTGCGTTCCATCCCTTTAGATTTCATGCTGGTGGAGACCGATGCCCCCTTTCTTGCTCCGGTGCCGTACCGGGGGAAAATCAATGAACCGCTTTTTACCCTCTACACGGCCCAAAAAATTGCCGAATTAAAGGGGCTGGATCTCGCCGAGGTGGCACGGGTGACAACCGCCAACGCCCGCCGGCTTTTTAATATCTCCTGAACAGGGCGGACAATTATCATGACGGCAGTTGAGAAAAATCTGGAAGAGATCAGGGGAAAAATCGCTAGGGCGGCTTGGCGTTGCGGAAGAGATCCGGAAACAATACAACTCGTTGCGGTCAGCAAAAAAATCGATCCTGCGCTGATTCAAGAGGCAATTGCCGCGGGCCAGAGACTCTTTGGCGAAAACTACATGCAGGAGGCCAGGGAAAAGATCAGCGCCGTCAAGGGTAAAGTGCAATGGCACTTTATCG
The DNA here is from genome assembly GCA_001914235.1 of Desulfobulbaceae bacterium DB1. NCBI lineage: Bacteria > Pseudomonadati > Thermodesulfobacteriota > Desulfobulbia > Desulfobulbales > Desulfobulbaceae > Desulfobulbaceae bacterium DB1. The sequence goes on along the minus strand of MQUF01000008.1, from coordinate 93,973 downwards.
GCCATCTCCAGTCCAACAAGGCAAAGGACGCCGCATCTTTCTTTGACGCCGTGCACACGGTGGACCGGCTCAAGCTGGCCAAGGCATTGGACAAGTATGCCGGACAGGCAGGGAAAAACCTGTCCGTTCTCGTCCAGGTCAATGTGGGCGAAGAGCCGCAGAAGGAAGGGATCGCCACGCAAGATGCCGAGGCGCTGCTGCGGTCGATGCAGGTTTTATCGCACCTGACCATAGCGGGCCTGATGACCATGCCGCCCTTTTACGATGATCCGGAAGCGGTTCGGCCTTACTTCCGCAAACTCCGGCAACTGGGGGAGGATTTTGCCGCCAAGGGCTACTTTGCCGGCAAAAAGGACTTTGAATTGTCCATGGGCATGTCGGGCGATTTCGAGGTGGCCATTGAGGAGGGGGCAACCCTGGTGCGAATCGGCACCGCCATATTCGGCCCCCGCTCAGCGGTGCTGCGCTGAGAGAGGCTCGGGACGGGATTCAAGCAGTTCCCGTGTTTCTTCGTGAGCGATTCGTATTTTTTCGATGAGTTCCCCTTTTTTCAGACTCAGCCCCCTGCGATAAGCCTGACAATCTCGCCGTCTTCGGGAAAACGTCCTGATGCCGCCTTGGAAAAGATCTTTCTGGCATCAACATAGATCTCAAAAACACCGCCCGAGCCGGCGACAAGCTCGACATCCGCGCCGAATTTCGTCTTCAGTTCCTCTTCCAGCCTGGAAGCACGAGGCTTGTAGTTTCATTTTGAACAATACGTAATCGAAACCTTCATATTCCTTTCTCCTCCATTTTTTTGAAGAATGAAACAGAAACCGCTGATTCTTGTTTGCCGCTGCCGGCAAACTATGCTATCATTTTTACTGATGAGCCCTTTCTGCTTGAAATCACTGCTCTTTCCGGCGGAAAAACATTTCGAAGCGGTCAGGCCTTAAACAAAATAGTCATGTAGTATCAATATGTTACACGCAACAAACAAAACCTTTGCCGATCCTTTCCGGATGGCTGTTCTTTTCATGACTTCGATCAATTACCGCGCCGTCCTCAAGCGTGGTTATATAAAATTCTACCAAATAATCGGGTGAGCATCAATGAAGGAGAAAGGAAAAGCAACTGCGGGTTACGATAAAAACAAAATCATACGCCAGGTTTTCCGCTTACCGATCGACGAAAGAGACAACGTTTCGATCAAAATCAACGGTGCCTCGTATGATGTTATCAATATCGGAACAAACGGGGTCGGCCTGCTGATTGACAGCGATGTCCCATTTTCAGTCGACCAACCGCTTCCGTCCATTGAATTGCATCTTGATAAAGATTTACTCAAGCTCAAAGGCCGGGTTGTGCACGTTTCTCCCCGCGAATTCCAGCTTATCTGCGGCATTGAATTTATCACGCCAAGTAAAAAGGATGCGGAGAAAATCATGCAATTTCTCCGCAGACACAGGGAAAGTCTCTTTGGGGAAATTTAGCGGTCTCGCGCCTGTGCACGGCGGCATTCAGGAACCACGGATGATAGACAACAAGAAAAAGAAAAAAGACGTGCTGGGCAACATCCTCCAGAGCACCCACCATGAAGACGCTATTCCTGGTCTGGATGAATTGTCCACCTTGATTGAACGCTATTCGAGGCCGCTTATTGCCAAGGGAGATGTTCCTCCGTCCCCCCTTCTGCCCTCTCCGGTGAAAACGACTGTCAAAAATAGAAAGGGCGGCAAGCGAAAAGCCACCCATTATCTGACAAGAGAGGTTTTTGTCGAATTAAATCAGGCCAACAATTTTTTAAAAGGCCTGCTTCCCGCCGGTTCCAAACTCATGGCAACAAAATCGAAAATTGTTAATTACGCCGTCAAGATGCTTCTCGATGATTTTGAATCAAAAGGAGAAGACAGTGATTTGGTGAAAAATATTATGAAAGATGATTCCAAATGATTTCGATTTCAGCAAATTAAGCTTTCTCTGGCATGGAAACCAGTTGAACATGCTTTTACAATTTGGAGACCCCTATGGTTATCACTTGCCCACACTGTCAAAAAGAACACTCTATTGACGAAAAACTCCTGCCGCCGAATGTCACAAAGGTGCGATGCAAATACTGCAAGGAATTATTCTCCATCAGTAAACCCGAAACCTCGGCCGGCGTAATTCCCGCGGAAACCAGGAATGAAAAAAACGCGGAGCCGCGAAAAATTGCCGTTACCTTAAGCAAGGGCGGCGTGGGGAAAACCACGACCGCGGTCAATCTGGCCGCCGGTCTTGCTCTTGCCGGATTCAAAGTGCTGCTGGTCGACACCGACACCCAGGGGCAGTCCAGTTTTATGCTGGGCGTCAAACCCAAGGCGGGGCTCACCGAGTTCGTCAATGATGAACTTTCCCTGGATGAAACCATGATCCAGGTGCGTGAAAGACTGTGGCTGCTTGCCGGCGGCAGATCCCTTGCCGGTCTGAAGCGAGTGATTGACCGGAAGGATTTCGGCGGAGAAATGACCTTGCGGGAAAAGCTCTCCACCATCGATAAAAAATTCGATTATGTCATCATCGACACCTCGCCCGGCTGGGACCCGCTCATTGTCAACGTCCTTTTTTATGCCAAGGAAGTCCTGACCCCTGTTTCGCTTGAGGTCATGACCCTGCAGGGCCTGGTGGAGTTTCTGAAAAGCATGTCCTCCATCCAGAAATACAACAAGGATGTCGCCCTCAAATACATTCTCCCCACCTTCCATGACCAGCGGGTGAAGAAATCCAACGGCATTCTGGCAAAACTTGAAGAGTTGTACGGCAATCATGTCTGCACCCCGATTCGCTACAACGTCCGCGTTTCAGAGGCGCCGGCCTACGGTCAGACAATTTACGAATTCGCCCCCGGTTCCCCCGGCGCGCAGGACTACCGCGAATTAATTCGCAAAGTAACCGACAACCCGAAACTCTTCACCTGATCTATCCATGACACTTCCAGAAGACATCATCATTCTCTCCAACGAAGCTTCCGAATCACTGGCCAGGCGAATAGCATTACAACTCGACATTCCCTTTACCAGGGTTTTGAAGAAGTTTTTCACCGACGGAGAGGTTTATCACGCCTTTCCCCAGGACATCGCCGGCAAGTACATTGTTATTATCGGCGCCACCCATGACGACGTGTCCCTGCAGGAGCTGATCGATTTAATAGACGGATGCCGCTATTATCGGGCCAAAAGGGTCAATGTCATTGTCCCTTACCTCGGCTATTCAACCATGGAACAGGCAAAGCCGGATTCCAACGAGATCCCCAAAGGCATTACCAGAACACGCCAGATTTTCCGGGCCCGCCCTGATTTCGTCGCCTTTATCGATCTGCACTCCGAGGCGGTTCTCCATGCCCATCGCGGCGATGTTCAGACCCAGCATATCACCACCAGCAAGCTGATTGTGCAGAAGATAAAAGAACTGCAGCTGGAAAACCTGGTGCTGGTGTCCCCGGACTATGGCCGCAGCAAGTGGGTTGCCAGACTGGCAGGCCAGCTCAATGTGCCCCATACGGCGGCTGACAAGGATCGTTATGCCATGGATAAAACCATGGTGAGCCAGGTGGCAAGCGTCGTCAAAGGCAAGACCGCCGTCATCTGCGACGACATGATCCGCACCGGCGGATCAATCATCCAGACCGCCCAGCGGTGTCGGGAAGCAGGGGCACGGGAAACCATCATTTTTGCCACCCATCTGGTGCTGGCCGGCCAGTCCCGGGAAAAATTCAAGGAGCACGGCATCACCAGGATAATCGGGGCTGATACCTATCCCGGCGTGGAAAGTGATGATCTCCTTGACCTCTTTTCGGTGGCCCCCCTGGTGGCCGATGTGCTGAAAGGCCACTTGAGGCTTTCGTGAAATGAGCAGAGAGCGGCGCATTTTCGAGCGTTTTCGATTGGATCTTGAAGGCGCCCTCTTCCTGTGCCGAGGCAAAAAAGGAGAAAAAATCTGCACTCCGATCATCTGCCGCCTTCAGGATTTTTCCAAAAAAGGCGCCTGCCTGGTCACCAACCGGATTCTTGTTGATCACCATCATCTTTTTTTTACCGCCCTTGAATCCGACAAATTCTTTCTTCATCTTGAATTTGCCTGTCCCGGCGAGGAAAATACGGAGGCGGAAACATATACCATACCGGTCCGCCCCGTTTGGTTTGACCGTTTGGTTGATGAAGAGCAAAAACCCTTCAAAATGGGAATAGAATTTTTTGAAAAAATGGGCGAGGAACAGTTTCAGCGCATTCGCCGTCTCAGCCGTTGACGCAGCAGATATTTCAATCAAACGACAAGATCAAGTTCCTGAAGAGTTGCCACCTGGTGATTTTCCAGCAGAGCCAGGGAGGTCTGCCTGATTCGGCCCAGGGGCGAGTTGGCGGCGTCGGTGAGAAGAAAACTGCTGTCAATCGGAGTCAGCAGGAAAGCGCCGATTCCCATTTCCGCCAGTGACCTCAGGTTGAGATTGCCGGTCTGATCCATCATCCAGATTTGCAGCTTGTCAAAAAGAGGATCATTTTCATCCAACCAGCCGTTATCGTCGAGATCATGGAGCGCAAGCTCCTGAAATCCATGACCGCTGTCCGGGCCGAACAACTCCTTGCCGCTGTTGACCACGCCATCCTCATTGCGGTCCCAGACCAGAAAACCGCTCTCCGGCGCGAGAAAGGCAATCTCCTCCAGGTTGCCGTCGTTGTCCAGATCAAAGCTCAGATTGAAACTGCCAAGTTGCGCGCCGGCCCCATCGAGATTGACCACCAGCGGATCGACAAAGCGGGCATCTCCAGCCCTGATGGTGATGCTTTCATGTTGCTCAAAATGACGCATCATGTTCATATTAAAAGAAAAACTGATTTGCTTCCCGTCAGTCGTGACAACGTCGCCACTGGCGGCAAAGGCGACGGTTTCCGTCTCCACATGGGATTTTTCGGCATGGTACTCAAATCCCCAACCAACTCTTTCACTGTCCGGCAAGGGTGATCCGCCGCCGGCTGAGCCGGGTTGCGCAAGGACCGGGGCGTCCACCGTTTGCCCAGCAAAAACAGCCACATGTATCTTGCGTCCGGTGAGCAGCTCAAGGGTACGGCGCATGGCCAGCAGTTTCGGGTCCAGCGCCACGCCCTCTTCCTCCGCGCCTGAAATATCCGGCGCGGCTGATCCGACGCAGCAGGCGGCATTTCGTTTCACGGCCATGGAGGAAAGGGAAAGGCGGTCTCCGCCGGTGAGGTGTGCGGCACCGCCCGCACCATCACCAAGGTTCCGGTCTGACCAGAAGTTCACTGACTCCCGCTCCGAATTCTCGACAATGGAGATGCGGCTCGTCGTCATGTTGATCTGCGATGAGGAAATTTTCATCCGTGCTCCTTCTTTCATTGCGTATGCCATACCTATCGGCAAGAAAACGGCACGCAATAAAATTTTTACGGATTATCCTCTTTTTTTCATGGGGTGAACAATCGTAAACGCAGGGCATTGGTGACGACGGAAACGGAACTCAAGGCCATGGCGCCCCCGGCAATCATCGGATTTAACGTCGGCCCGCCGAAGATGTACAACAAACCGGCGGCAACCGGGATGCCGATGACATTATAGGCAAAAGCCCAGAACAGGTTCTGTTTGATATTGCGCATGGTGGCCCGGCTCAATTTGAGAGCGGTCAGCACGCTATCGAGATTTCCCTGCATGAGAACGATATCGCCGCTTTCTATTGCCACGTCAATGCCTGTTCCCATGGCAATGCCGAGATCGGCAACCGCCAGGGCCGGTGCGTCGTTGATCCCGTCACCAACCATCGCCACCACCCTGCCTTTTTGCTGAATTTTCTCGATCTCTTCCGCCTTGTGCTCCGGCAATACCTGGGAAATGATATTCTTGATTCCGGCCTGATCGGCGATGGCCCGGGCCGTCGCCGCATGGTCGCCGGTCAGCATGATGACTTCTATCCCCATGGCGGTAAGCCGGGCAATAGTTTCCGGAGTTTCCGTTTTTATTTTATCGGCAACGGCAAGCAGCCCGGCAAGTTGACCGTCAAATGCCACATACAGGGCTGTTTTTCCGTCAGCGGAAAATTTGTCGGCAATCTCTTTTCTGTCATCGGCGACAACAATGCCTTTTTCCTCCATCAACTCCATGTTGCCGATAAAGAGTTCAACCGTCCTTTCCCGACCTTCGGCCGTTACGGCGACGACGGCGGAAATCCCCCGGCCCGGCAGGGCGGTGAATGCATGGGGATTGCGGACGGCAATCTTTTTTTCCCGGGCGCCGTTGACAACCGCCTGGGACAAAGGGTGTTCGGAACCGCTTTCAGCCGAAGCCGTCAAGGCAAGAAAAGCATCGTCGGCAAGTCCGGAAAAATTGGACACATCGGTGAGTGCGGGCTTGCCGTAGGTCAGCGTGCCGGTTTTATCAAAAACAATGGTGTTTACCTTGCGGGCGATTTCCAAGGCCTCGCCGTTTTTCACCAGAACCCCGAGCTGAGCCCCGCGCCCGGTGCCGACCATGATGGATGTCGGAGTGGCAAGTCCCATGGCGCAGGGGCAGGCAATGACCATGACCGCGATAAAAATACGAAGAGCAAAGGTAAATTCCGCCTGTCCGATAAAATACCAGGCAAGACCGGACAGCGCCGCCACAACCATGACGGCGGGAACGAAATAAAGACTGATCCGGTCGGCAAGATTTGCAATGGGCGCCTTTGATCCCTGGGCATCCTGCACCATCTTGACAATACGGGACAGCATCGTATCCTGCCCCACCTTTCCGGCCCGCACATGAAGCGTGCCGTTCCGGTTCAGGGTGCCGCCGACCACCATGTCGCCGACACCCTTTTCCACCGGCATACTCTCGCCGGTGAGCATGGACTCATCGATGCTGGAGGCGCCTTTTTCTATGACACCGTCAATGGGCAGTCTTTCCCCCGGCCGGATGAGCAGCAGGTCATCAACCAGGATTTCATCGACCGGTATCTCCTCCTGCTGATCGTTGCGAATGAGAGTCGCCTTATCCGGTGCCAGCTGCATAAGTCGGCTGATGGCATCGGAGGTTCGGGCCTTTGCTCGTGTTTCGAGGAATTTTCCCAGGGAAACCAGGGCAATCAGCATGGCCGCGCTTTCAAAGTAGAGATCATGGGCCCGGGCCATCGCGTCAATGCCCAGATAAATTTCCACCAGGTTCCAGGTGGAATAGACAAAGGCGGCGCCGGTACCCACCGCGATGAGAGAATCCATATTGGGTGCGCCGCGCAGCAGGCTTGGAAAACCGATGATGTAGAAATTCCTGCCCAACCACAGCACCGGCACAACCAGGCAGAACTGAACAAGGGCAAAGATAAACGGATGGAGTTGCGGGTTGAGGATTTTCGGCATCGGCACTCCGACCATATGCCCCATGGAGACGATCATGACAAGAAAAGCCAGGACAAAGGAGGGCAGAAGTCTTTTTTTCATCCCGGTCAGGGTTTCCTCTATTTCCTTCTGCCGATCAGCCATCAGGTTTGCCGAGGATGATATCGATTCCGCTTTGAAGCCCAAGGCATCGATCGCCTCTTTCACTTGGCGCGGATTAAGCAGCTCAGGGGCAAAGACAATTTTCGCCAGTCCGGTGGCAAGATTCACCTCGCAGCTGCGCACCCCATTCATTTCACCGACAACCTTTTCGATGCGGCTCGAACAGGACGCGCAGTGCATACCTTGAATGGAAAGGACAATTTCCGTGTCCGAAGCCGGCTGCACCAGTTCAAAACCCAACTGGCCCATCCGTTCAGCGATCTGCTTGAGGGATATTTTGTCCTTGTTCCAGCGCAAATCAATTTTTTCCGTGGCAAGATTGACCGCGACGTGAACCACCCCGTCCATTTCGCCGACCACTTTTTCAATCCTGCTGGAACAGGACGCGCAATGCATTCCCTTAACCGTGCCTTGCAGTGTGGCAAAAGAGTTTTTTTTCGCTGAATCCATGGCATATTTTTCCATAATGAACACCAGGTACCACAAAATGTCTTAACATTTCATTAAAAAGGAATTATCTATCTCAAGAAGAGCATGTAAGCAATTAATATTTTACTTAACAGGGCATCATTGCATGGCAATGATACCGGCAACATCTTAAAAAAGGGGGAACACCAATGACAACCATAAAAGTGAACGGCATGCGATGCGGTCATTGTTCGGCTTCGGTAACCAAAGCCCTGCAGGGAATTGACGGAGTCGGCAATGTCCACGTGGACCTGGAAAAAGGTGAAGCTAGTTTTACGGAGTCAAAGGCCGTGCCGCTTGAGCTGGTCAAAGACGCCATCAAGAAAATCGGCTTTGAAGCGGTAGATTAAAAAGAAAAAAGGCATAAACCGGAGGCTGGAATCCCAAGCCGGGAAGAAGACAAATTGTCTCCGGCTCATGCCTTTTACTTGCCAACGGCTTTCAGCTTCTTTTTTTTTGCTTGACCGGCAGCATGACGACAAATTCGGCGCCTTTGCCGGAGGCGGAGCGCGCGGAAATAACCCCGCCATGACGTTCAACTATTTTCTTGCAGATGGCAAGCCCGATTCCCGTTCCGTTGTATTCATCCCTGCCGTGCAAGCGCTGAAACAACCCGAAAATCTGCTCCTGGAAACAGGAATCAAAACCTATGCCGTTGTCTTTCACCACAATCTGACGCATGCCGCTTCGTCCGATTTGTTCAAGAGGTGAAGCAGGGAAGACCTCGATAAAAGGCGGCTCCAAACCGGATGAATACTTCAGGGCATTGGAAACAAGGTTCTGGAAAAGTTGACGCATCTGTAAAGGATCCGCCTCAACAATCCCCAGGTCGCCGATTTTTATTTCCGCCCGCATTTGATCGATGCGAACTTCCAGATCGGCGATAACTTCGCGCACCACATCGGACAGATTGACTACGGTGAATTCCTTTGCCTGCGTGGTCAATCTGGAATACTGGAGAAGTCCGTCGATCAGACTCTGCATGCGGCCTGCTGCCTTGATGATCCGTTCAAGATAAGCGGCCCCCTGTTCATCAAGAACCGAACGGGATCGTGTCGTAATTCTTTCGGCAAAGGCACGGATCAGATGAAGCGGCTCCTGCAGATCATGGGAAACAACATAGGTGAAATCCTTCAACTCGCTATTGGTTTGTTCAAGTCGACGGGCAAAATCGTTCAACTCAAGCTCTGATTTTCTTTTCTGAATAAGGAAGTTGACTCGGTAATAAAGCAGTTTCCAGTGAATCGGCTCCCTGATGTATTCATCGACCCCGGCGGCAAAGGCGCGGTCGATCAGCGTATCATCTCCGGAACCAAAAAGCATGACTGCCGCCGGGCGCTGTTTAAAAAGGCTTTTCTGTAGTTTCTCGCAGACTTCCAGTCCAGAGCAGTTCGGATGGGCGGACATCAGAATGAGATCGGGGCAGTACTGGGCGGCGAGCTCCTCCACATGAGAACACTCCTCGCAATGGACAACCCGGAAGTTCTTCTCCAGAAACCCGCGAATATCGGCACAAAGCGGAGAACCGCCGCAACCGAGAAGAATCAAATCTTCTCCGCTGTTTTCCAGGGGATATGATGATGCGTCATGGCTCATCATTAATCCTGGAAAAGTTTTCCCAACCCACCCAGCGCCGATCCTTCTCCCTGGGAACGAGAGCCGGTCTGGGGAGCTGACTCGTGAATCTTGCCGGCCAGACGGGAGAAAGGAAGTGACTGCAGCCAGACATGGCCGGGTCCCTGCAGTCGGGCAAAGAAAAAACCTTCCCCGCCGAAGATGCTCGACTTGATGCCGCCTACGGTTTGCAGGTCAAAGTCAATCGAGGAGGTCATGGCGACAAGGCAGCCGGTATCGACCCGCAGAGACTCGCCATGCTGCAGTTCCTTTTCAATGATGGTGCCGCCGGCATGAACGAAACAAAGACCGTTTCCTTCAAGTTTCTGCATGACAAATCCTTCTCCGCCGAACAGGGCGACCCCGATTTTTTTCTGGAAATACAGGCCGATACTAACCCCTTTGGCCGCGCAAAGAAAGGAAGACTTCTGGCAGATAATCCTGCCGTTGTATCGGCGCAGATCAAGGGGGATGATTTTGCCCGGATAGGGAGAGGCAAATGCCACTTTTCTTTTGGCCGGATTATGATTGGTAAAGACAGTGCAGAAGAGGCTTTCGCCGGTAATTAATCTTTTGCCGGCGCCGAGAAATTTTTCCATCAGACCGGCTGATCCGCTCTCGCTGCCGTCGCCGAATACCGTCTGCATCTCGATTCCGTCTTCCATGAACATCATCGAGCCGGCTTCGGCCACGGCACTTTCATACTGATCGAGTTCGATTTCAACAAACTGCATTTCATGGCCGAAAATTTCAAAATCAATTTCATGGGCCTGCTGCATTTGCTGCAAGTTTTCCATCGGCGGGGTGGGAATCTGCTGCCGGTTCCTGCTTCCCGGCCGGAATTCCGGCACGTCGCTCAGGGGTTGCCATTTTTCATATCCCTCTTTCCAGATCAATGTCTGCGGGGTATATAATCCTGCCTGCAGCCCTTCAATGATCTGCTCCGGGGCGAATGGGCCCCGGGACTTTCCGTCAACTGCGACAAACCAGGCACTCATTTTCTTCTCCTGTCTCAGTAAAAAATATCACAACACGGGAAAGTGGGACCATTTCCAACTGACCCTCCCTTTACTTATAAAGCTTATGACACTCTTTCGTCAAACGGTTTACCAGGGCGACTTTCTCCCGTGCTGTCGGGAAATCGCCCTTCCCCGCCGCCGCAAGACATGCCTTTATCTCGTCACTGCATTGCCTCCACGAGTCAAACCACTGCTTATCGGCGCAGAGGTTGTAATCTTCGCATCTCCTCAGCAGTTGGCGAACCGTTGCCGGGGCCGGCGCGATTCCTTCAGCCACCTGTTTCATTGCCTCTTTCCAAAGCAGCGCGATTTCTTTTTTGAGTTTTTTCCCGCCTGGAGCTCCGGTTTTTTCCCTCGCTGATGCCTTGAGCGAAACGACAACGGCATCTGCCGGATTTTTTTTATCAGTTGGCGGTCTGTCCTGCAAAAAAATCTCACAGGAGACAACGCCTTTTTTAAACTGTTTTTTTATGGAAAAGGAAAAAGTATCACTGACGGACAGCGTTTCACCACTGATCGTGATTTGCCCCTTGGCGAGTTCTTCCGCGAGTCCGGCAAGCTCCTCCGCCACGTCAACAGCCAACCGCGATTCATTTTTGTGTTTCCGGATTTCTTCCAGAAATTTCATTTTTTCAGACACTTACATCTCCTAAGGAGAAAAATTTTTCTATGATTCCCGTATTCTATCACAAATTATATGAAAAGAAGAAAGCGAAATGCCATTTATTCAAATGGGAATTGCTGCTGTAGCCGCAATGTCCGATCATACTTAGACGCGCCCTCTTTCCTCTATAAAAATCTTGACGAAGAAAAAAAACATGGTCACTATAATGATAAACGAGGTTACGGCAAGTGAATTGTCGACAGCACAATGAACGGCTTGATGAGCAACAAGAATCGGAATGGAGTGAAAAATGAACGAAGCCGCCATTAAAAAACATGAAATATATGGAAAGTTGAGAGACCTCTCCGGACTGGAACTAAGGACGATCGGCGATTTTATTGATTTCGTCCGGCATAAAAAACGGAAATCCGACAAACCACGATTGATAAAGCTGGAAGGTGTCCTGAAAGGATACGAAATTGATGCTGCCGGTTTGGCGAAATTGAGAGACAAAAACTGGCAACACTTGGAAGACGAGTTCAGCGGTGAATAGATATGTGACCGACACACAAGCCCTGATCAAATTCATGGTTGGGCAAAAAGTCATCAGTGATATATGTCACCGAACCTTTGTGTCCGCCGATCAAGGCGAACAGATCATTATCATTCCAGCCATTGTTCTGATGGAGGTGCTCTACTTATTCGAGAAAAACAGAGTTCCCGTCGGATTGCTGCAGACAGAAAAGCTGATGCGCAGCGACAATTATCAATTTGAGCCCTTGAGTTGGGAAATTCTAAAAACCGATTCCGAAATAACTGATATTCCCGAACTCCACGACCGATTGATTGCCGCAACTGCTCGATATCTTGACCTGCCTCTCATCACCAATGACCCGTTAATTCTGCAATCAAAATTTGTAAAGATTCTACGATAAAAAGTTAGGCATTTTTGTATAATAGCACTTCTTAATATCGAGGTAAACAAAAAGACTGCCACCTTCAGCCAGCAGCTCGCGTAAAAGGACGAGTCGTTTACGAAGAAAATCTATGAATTCGGCACCAGCTACCTTCCCTGCAGGTTGTCGCCGAAGATCAGGCTGTTATGCCAAATGGATTGCTTCCTCTTTCGATTTGAAGAATAAAAAAATGCCGGTTCGGCAAAATTGCGAGCCAAGACCTGACAATAGCCGGAAGCGACGAGAGGGATATGACCGGCAAACAAACTCTGGTCAAATAAAAATGAGCCGGTTCATTGGCATTCAATCCAATGAACCGGCGAAAAAAAATTACAGGGCGGACTCAATGGTTTTGCTCAACTTGGCATCAATAACTTCAGCCAGATGAGCGTCACTGTAATCATTGTCTTTCCGGAGGGTCTTGGTCGTGGTGCCGAATGCCATGCGCAGTTTCTGACTGTTGACCAGCTCAAGCGCCTTGGCGAGCCGTTTTTTCATCTCGTCAGGATCAATACCCTCGGCATGGCCCAGGGGGCCGAGCTCCCGCACCTTGGCGGTGAACTCGGTGATGAGCTTGACAAAACGGGGAGCCTCGGCGGCGGAGGCCCATTGCAGATTGTAGCGGGCGGGATTTACCCCGATCCCAGCTAAAATTTTGTGGACAAGAACATCGACACCCATTGCATCGTAATTACCTACCTGGTAATGACATTCGCCGAGTTGTCAGCCGCCGGTGAATATCCCGGCCGCGCCCTCGATAAATCCCTGCAGGATAAATGAAGGATCGATGCGCCCGGTGCACATGACCCGGATTGTTCGCAGATTGGGTGGATACTGATACCGTGAAACCCCGGCAGCGTCTGCCGCGGCATAACAACACCAGTTACAGAGAAATCCGAGTATTTTCGGATTAAAATCTTCCTTTGTCATTCTGACACCTCTTCGATGTGACCACCTGACTCCTCGTCAGGCAGTCCATCGACCTTTATTGAATATATCAAACCAAACTACCTTATTTGAATTCTTACAGCTCGCCAAAGGCCTTGATCTGCGCCGTGATCTGCTCCATGGTAAAGCCGCCCATGGAAATGGCGAAAGTGGGACAGCGAGACGAACAGATACCGCAGCCCTTGCAGGAAGCGGAGATGGTACGGGCTTTTCGTTTTTTGTCATCCTTCACCATCTCGATGGCCTGATACGGACAGAGGCTTGCGCAGATACCGCAGCCGATGCACAGCTCCGCATCGACATGTGAAACAATCGGCTCAACGGACACATGCCCTTTGACAAGCGGAATCGCAGCCTTGGCAGCGGCCGCCTGGGCCTGAACGATGATCTCGTCAAGAGGTTTCGGGGAATGCGCCAGTCCGCAAACATAGACACCATCCACGGCCAGTTCCACCGGCCGCAATTTCACATGGGCTTCCAGGTAGAATTTGTTCTCATTGACGGGAATTTTCAGCAGTTTGCTCAGGGTTTCGGTATCTTCCGGCACAATACCGACGCTCAAGGCGACGAGATCAGGGCTGATGGTGACCTCTTCCTGCAGCAGGGTGTCAAAGAAAGTCACATTGACAGCCGTGCCTTTCTTCGTTACTTCCGGCTTGCGGTCAACCTCGTAGGGGATGAACACCACGCCTTTTTGCCGGGCTTCCAGATAGGCGTCCTCGGCATAGCCATAGGTCCGCATATCGCGGTAGAGAACGATAACCTGGGATTTCGGGTTGATCTCCTTTATCTTCAGCGCGTTTTTCACCGCGCTGTTGCAGCAGACCTTGCTGCAGTATTTCAGATCATCACCACGGGATCCCGCACACTGGATCATGACCACCGAATCCGGCGCACGGTCCTTCCCCTTGCCGGACAGGGCGCTTTCCAGTTCATGCTGGGTAACGACCTTTTTTGACTGGCCCAGCAGATATTTATCCGGGCGATGCTCCCGTCCGCCGGTGGCAATAATGATGACGCCATGATCGATGGTCACCTCGGATTCCTTCTTTCCCTTGACGGTTTTCACCACGGAAGAGAAATTGCCGACAAACCCATTGACCGCCGCCAGTTCACTGCCGGTAAAGACTTCAATTTTCTTGTTTTTTTCGACGCGTTTGGCCAGATCCTGAATCATGCGCGGGGTATTTTCCCCCTTGATGGTATCCTGCATTTTTGCCGCATGACCGCCGAGCTTGTCACTCTTTTCGACCAGATAGCACTGAAAACCCTGGTCAGCCAGGCTTTCCGCGGCGGTAAGTCCGGCAATGCCCCCGCCGATTATCAGGGCCTGCGGGGTGACCGGCACTGTCTGTTCGGGCAGCGGCCGCAAATGCCGTGCCTTGGCGATGCCCATCCGCACCAGATCTTTTGATTTCACGGTTGCCGCATCCGGTTCATTGGCATGGACCCAGGAACACTGATCCCGGATATTGACCATTTCAAAAAGGGAGCGATTGAGGCCCGCGTCCTTCAGGGTTTCCTGAAAAAGCGGTTCATGGGTGCGGGGTGAACATGCGGCCATGACGATGCGGTTTAGCTTGTGCTCTTTGATCTTGCCCTTGATGATCTCCTGGGCATCCTGGGAACAGCTGTACAGGCTGTCGCTGAAATAAGTGACATTCTCCATGCCGCCCGCATAATCAACGACATTCGGCACATCAACCGTTCCGGCGATGTTGATTCCGCAGCGGCAGACAAAAACGCCGATGCGAACCTCGTCATCCTCGTTCACCTGCTGCTCCGCCGGGTAATCTTTATGAACAATGCCGGTGCCGCGCTGCTGTTTGATGAGTGCCGCGGCGAGTCCGGCTGCGGCGCTTGACTGGGTAACGCTTTCCGGAATATCTTTCGGACCCTGAAAGGCTCCGGCGACAAGGATACCTTCTCTGCTGGTATTGAGCGGCGCAAAGGTGTCGGTCTTGCAGAAATCATACTTATTCAATTCGAATTTACCGATTCCGGCAAGATCCCGGGCACTCTTCGGCGCGTCAAGACCAACGGACAGAACAACCATGTCAAAGGCATCGAAATGATGACTTTCGGCGAGGGTTGCGTAGGTCAGTTTCAGCTGTTTGCCCCATGGCATGACATCGGCAACTCTTGCCCGGACGAATTTGATGCCGAACTGTTCTTCCGCCCGGATGCGGGCGGCATCGAAATCCTTGCCCTGGGTGCGCATATCCATGTAAAAAATGGTGATTTCGCAATCAGGATCATGCTCCTTGGCCACCATGGCCTCCTTGATGGCATACATGCAGCAGACCGAGGAGCAGTATCCGTTGTCGCAGCCGATATCACGGGAACCGACACACTGGATAAAGGCAATTTTCCCGGGATGGCGTTTGTCGGAAAGACAGCGCACCTCACCCTGGAACGGACCGGAGGGATTCAGCAACCTTTCGAACTCCAGACTGGTAACGACATCAGGATGTTTGCCGTAACTGTATTTGGTCAGGGCCTCGTCCGGTACCTTGCCGAAGCCGGGCGCCATGATGACCGCCCCGACATGGAGTTCTCGTTCCACCGCTTTCTGTGAAAAATCAATGGCATGACTGCGACAGACCGGTACGCAGATTTGGCAGGTATTGTGTTTCAGGTGAAGACAGGCGCTTGGATCGATAAAATAGGTGGCCGGCACCGCCTGGGGATAATCGATATGAATCGGGCGGGTGATGGCCAGTCCTTCGTTATAGGCGTCCACCATGTGACGCGGACAATACTGGGTACACAGACCGCAGGCCGTGCATTTGTCGGCATCGATATAGCGGGGGTTCAAACGAACCGTTGCCTTGAATTCACCTGGTTTTCCATCAAGGGAAAGGAAATCGGCGTTGCTCAGAATTTCAATATTGGGAGACCGACCGGCCTCAACCAGCTTCGGAGCAAGGATTCAAAGAGAACAGTCGTTGGTGGGAAATGTTTTGTCCAGCTGGGCCATGGCGCCGCCCACAGACGCTGATTTCTCCACGAGATAGACATAATATCCCAGTTCGGTTAGATCGAGCGCGGCCTGCACCCCTGCAACTCCGCCGCCGACAACCATCACAGATCCGGATCTGTGTTCCATTGCTTTACCCATTTTGTTCTCCAGTTTTATAATAAATTTAACAGAAATCTTTTTTTTATGCGTCTATCCGACTTTTTCAATGCGCACCGCGCATACCTTGGCCTCGGGTATTTTGCACACCGGATCCAGGGCGTCATTGGTCAACAAGTTGGCCGCTGCTTCCTTGTAATGAAAGGGCATAAACACAATACCCGCTTCAACCCGGTCGGTTATCCTGACCGGCAGGGTGATCGACCCGCGACGGGATGTCGCCCTGACTTCTTCCCCGTCACTGAGTCCTAATTCCCCGGCGTTCTCCGGGTGCATCTCTACGTAGGGCGAGGGGGCCGAAAGTTCAAGAACCTGCGAACGCCTGGTCATGGTACCGGTGTGATACTGATAAAGGACGCGTCCGGTGGTGAGAACCAGCGGATACTCGGCATCGGTAACCTCCTTGGGGCCGTTCCAGGCTATCTCAGTAAATTTTGCCTTGCCGATGGGAAAGGTGTTTTCAAAAAGGACGGGGGTGCCGGGATGATTCTCGCTGGGACACGGCCACTGCAATCCGCCTTGTTCATCCAGTCGTCGGTGAGACATGCCCGCCATATGCGGCCAGCAACGGCCGATCTCACTGAAAACCTCCTCGGGAAACGGTGCGAAGACGCGATACTTGCCGCCGCCGGGCAGGTTGAATTGCCTGCCCGGTCTGGTCATCATACTCTGAACCGTTCCCACCATCCTGGCGGTGACCATGTTGATGATGGAGAGATCGTCCATGGCATGACCGGGCGGACAAACAGCACGGCGCACCCGCTGCACCCGTCTTTCGGTGTTGGTGAAGGTGCCGTCTTTTTCGGCAAAACAGGCCGCGGGCAGTACCACATCGGCAAGCTCGGCCGTGCAGGTCATGAAGATATCCTGCACCACGAGGAAATCCAGTTTTTGCAATGCCCTGGTTGCATGCTCACTGTTCGGATCACTGAGGACGGGATTCTCCCCCATAATCCACATGCCGGAAATTTTCCCCTGCAGGATGGCAGGCATCATTTCCGTGGCGGTCAGGCCCGGTGTGCCGGGAACCGGAGTTTTCCATATCTCTTCAAAGTGTTTTCGAGCATTTTCATCAGCCACCGGCCGGTAACCGGGCAGGTTCATCGGTATGCAGCCCATGTCGCTTGAGCCCTGGACGTTGTTCTGGCCGCGCAAAGGATTTAATCCGGCGCCGTGCTTGCCGAGGTTGCCGGTCAGCAGGGCCAGGTTGGCGAGGGCGCGAACGTTGTCCGTTCCGGAGGTGTGCTGGGTTATGCCCATGGTATAGTAAATACCGGCCCGTTCCGCAGCGGCGTAAATGCGGGCTGCCTCCTCAATATCGTGAGCCGGCACGCCGGTTATTTTCTCCGCCCATTCGGGCGTGCAGAGGCTGACGGCCTCTTGCAACCCGGCAAAATTTTCCGTTCGCTCCTCGATATAGTTTTTATCATGCAGATCATCGCGGATAATGACATGACACATGGCGTTAATCAAGGCCGCATCACTGCCCGGACGATGGCGCAGCCACAGACGCGCGCTTTTGGTCAGCTCGATGGCGCGAGGATCGGCCACCAGGAGTTTTGCGCCTTTTTTGACCGCATGCATCATGCGCACCGCGATCACCGGATGCGCTTCGGTGGTGTTGGAGCCGATAACCAGCAGTACCTCGTTGTCTTCAATGCCGGCGATGGTGTTGCTCATCGCCCCGGAACCAAGTGTTGTTGCAAGACCTGCAACCGTGGGGCTGTGTCAGTAGCGGGCACAATGATCGACATTGTTGGTGCCGATCACCGAGCGAAAAAATTTCTGGAACGCATAATTTTCCTCAACCGTGCAACGGGCCGAGGAAAGGCCGGCCAGGGAATCAGCACCTTTTTCCGCCATGATGCGGGCGAAAGATCCGGCGATGAAATCAAGGGCATCATCCCAGCGTGCCGGTTCCAAGGGACCGCCCGGCCTTCTTCGGATCAAGGGCCTTTTCAATCTGTCCGGATGATGGATAAAATTATGGCCGAAACGGCCCTTGACACAGAGATCACCAAAATTGGGCCCGACCTCGGGATCCGCGGTAACCTCCATGATGGTCTGGCCCTTGACCTTGAGAATTATCTGACAACCTGTTCCACAGTATGGGCAGGTTGTCCTGACGTCATGCACATCTTCGGACTGGATGGGAACGATCCTGTGTTTTTTGTTCAGCGCGCCGGTGGAACAATTATCCACGCATTTGCCGCAGGAAACACAATTATCCTTGAAACGAATCACCAGTCCATGCGGCCTGCCCTGCTCATCAACGGATTCGGCCTTCAACTCAAGGGCATCATACTCGCAGACCCGGATGCAACGCTGGCAGAAGATGCACTTGTTGGGGTCAATGACAATGGCCTTGTGCGTTGCGTCGATGGGATAAACCGGCACGGTGCCCATGCCGGTTTTAATGATATTCACATCATAGGCGATATCAAGTTCCTTGAGATTACATCGATCAAAGGCGGTGCAGCCGCAGGCAAGGCAGCGTTCCGCCTCGCGTCGCACCATTTTTTCGGTAAAACCGAGTTTAATTTCATCAAAATCCTGTTTACAGACCTCGGGTGGCCGTTGCGGCATCTTTTCCCGCAGCTTGACATTGACACCTTCGAAATTTTTCAGGCTGACCTCGTCAAATCCCTTACCCCGGGTGAAGTTGAACCGACTTTCGCCGCTCTCCTTGTCCATCCCCATGACATAGGAATGGATATTTTCAGCGGCACGACGGCCGGTCACCACGGCCTGAATCACGGATTTGACCCCGCTTACCGCGTCACCGCCGGCAAAAACACCTTCAATATTAGTCTGCGAGGAACGAGGATTGGCGACTATCATCCCCTTGGGCGACAGCTCGAGGGAGGCTTCCAGCTCTCCGCCCGGCATGATCCCGTCAATGGCGAACTGGCCGATGGCACTGATGACCGTATCCACGGGAAGTGCATTTTTCGATTCAGGAATCGGCACCGGTTCACGCCGGCCGCGACTGTCCGGTTCGCCAAGTTTCATCCTGATCAGGTTGAGCATCAACCTGGTGTTTTCATTGGAACGGGAGCAGAGATCCACCGGTGAGGCCATCAGTAAAAACTGAACGCCCTCGTGTTCCGCCTCGCGAATATTACGCTGGTTGGCGGGCATTTCTATCTGCGCTCGGGGGTAAACAACCGTCACCTCATGCACGCCGAGGCGAAGAAGAGAACGGGCGACTTCCATTGCAACGTTATTGCCGCCGATGACCGCGGCTCGGCGGCCCAGATCCAATTTTCTCCCGTCATTGACCATGCGCAGAAAACGAGTCGCCGTATAGACATGTTCATAGTTGGCGCAGGGAATATCAAGAGGTTGATCAATGGGAGCGCCGATACCGATAAAGGTCGCATCAAACCCCTGATCTTGAAGATCCTGCAGAGAGAAATCCTTGCCCCATTGCTGGCTGAGGCGGATGGATATGCCCATCTTCAGGATGGAATTCACTTCATAATCAAGAACATCCTTGGGGATCTTGTAATTGAGAAAACCATAGCGCAAGGCACCGCCGAGTTGAGGCGCCGCCTCGAAAATCGTGACATCATGCCCCTTGCGGGTCAGGAAATAAGCGGCCGTCAAACCGGAAGGACCGCCGCCGATAACCGCCACCCGTTTTCCAGTGGGTCTGTCCTTGGGAATATTGAGTTCAATTTCATGATTCATGCACCAATCAGCGACAAATCGTTTGAGATGATTAATGGAAACAGGTTCATCGACCAATAAACGGCGACAGCGTGTTTCACAGAACCGGGGACAAACCCGGCCCACGGAAAACGGCAGAGGATTACGCTCCATGATCAGGCGGAGGGCCTCTTCATACTCTCCCTTGGCAACATGGGCAATGTACCCCTGGACGTTTATCTGACCGGGACAGGTAAGGTTGCAGGGAGCCTTGCAATCACCGAAATGGGTCTTGGAAATTTCAGCCAGGCGTTGTTTACGATGAACGATAACCGTTTTCGAATCGGTCTCGATTTCCATCCCATCCTTGGCTAGGGTAACGCAGGCACGGAAAAGTCCTTCCGTTGAAAGTGTCGATTTCAGTTGATAGCGGCTGAAATCCTTTATTTCAACGACACACAAACCGCATGGATTCTGAGACGGGGAATTCTTTACGTAGCACAGGGTCGGAATAGCGATATTCGAACGTTTGGCAATTTCCAGTATTGTCAGACCGGACTCGGCGACAATTTCCATGCCGTTCATTTTAAGGGTTATCGTCGACATAATTTCCAGGTTGATGAATCAAGGCTGTGTGGATAACATTTTGCTACATGACGCGAGAAAGAAAAATATGCTCTTTCTCACGTCATGTAGACCGCGACGGGTATTGATTTTCAAGCCGCTGGTTTCCATTCCTTCAGGAAGGCGGGAAGATGACCGGCCTCACGCGGACCGATGGTTATCGTCCAGTCGGACAGCTCTTCTTCAAGCTCACCTTTGATGCTGGCAAGATATCCGGGAATGATGAGCTCCCGATGCTTTACCTTGTCCAGAATGCCTGATTTCTTGATGAACTGCGCGATCATATCAGCGCCGAATTTACCGGCGGCCCAAGCGGTCAGAACCGAAAGTCCTTCGGTATCCTTGATCAGCAACCAGGAAGGGATCTTGCTGCCCTCGATTTCTCCTGAAACAATGAAACAGGTAAGAGAGAAATTGCAGGTGATGAGGACAGGAGAATTTTCCGTCGGTCCGTTAATACTGTAAACGTCTTCCTGCACGACCATGGGCCGCTGCGGATCGGTGAAGATGTTGAGTTGCTCAAGCAGCAGGGGGAAAAGGATATCGCCCTGCAGATCGGACAGCACGACAATGCCGGAATATTTGGCAATGAGGACGGAAGCGATCATCGCCTCCATCATGACATCGTCGGTCATCTCGCAGGGAAAGGCGATGAGCGGAAAGCCCAGGGGTTTGAATTTGGTTTTGATTGCCGCCCGGCGGGAAACCACATTGTCCTCAAGGGCGGCCCTCATGGTGCGGGCGCCGGTATCGATTACCAGGTCCTTGAGGCCTTCCGCCTGCAGTTTTTCGGACAGCTCCACCGCGCCGTCAAGATTGGCTCCCCGCAGTCCGAGAGGACAACCGCATTCTTTCGCCATGGCAGCCATGGCCGCGGCATTATCGCTCGTTGCGCCGTACAGGAGAGGTTTGCGCTCCCCGCAGATTTTGGCGCCTTCCGCCAGATTCTCGGCCTTGTCACTCATAAGAATGAGGGAGGCAGTGGCCGCTTCGGCAAGGACCTTCTTGACCAAACCGGTGAATTTTCCCTGATCACCGTCAGCGTCCTTAATCGCGATCAGGTCGGCCTTCATCATGACGCCGACCCTTTCGTAGCGCAGCTTATTGAAGCGCTGCAGGCGACCGTCCTGATCAGCGGCGCTCATCGCCGTGCTGATCAGCACGGCGATTCCTGTCGGGTTTTCAAAGCGTTTCTCATGACGGAACAGACAGGTTTCGCCACCCGTGGTAAAGGCGGACTCACCGGAACCTATTTTGATCGTCCTGACCGGCGGAGCGGAAGCCTCGCCGATTGTCGCCTTGGCTTCGTCGGAAACATAGGGACATTTTTCAATTTCAGCCTGCCCGGCGGCAACTTTCATGGCAAAGGCAAGGCATGTTGGAATCCCGCACTCCCCACAGTTCTTTTTCGGGAGCATTTTAAGGATTTGTATACCAGTAAGAGCCATTTTTTATCTCCTCTTATACATATAAAAAATAGTAGCAGCCTTGCTTCGGCCTACATAACGGTTTCCATTTCAAGGGCAGGATGACCTACCTTTTTGAGAAACGCCAGCACCTCTTCTTCCGTGGTGCCCACTTCCTCATCCGCGATCATATCATACAGCCCCGGCATGCCGATGGCCTGACAACGGGCGATCAGTTTGTCCTTGAGCTCTTCCTTCAGCATTTTGGGCAGCCAGACGACCCGTTTCAAACCACCTTCAGCCAAAAACAGCTTCGGGCTGGTGAGAAAATGCTTGCTGACACCCATGAAACCCGGGGTCTGCGCACCGCCGCCGGCCATACCGGCCAGCGAGGTAAACTTCATGCCGCTCGGCGTCATGCCCATGTAATCACGGTTGACAACCATGATGCCGTTACACTGCGGCAGCATGGCGGCAATGGCCTCGAAACAGCCGCAGGCGGTCATGGGGTTATTCATCAGCGAGTAACAGCTTACCGCCGGCACCGCGCCGCGTGACGCCTGATTAACAAAATCATTGATACCGATGAAATCGCCAAGCACCGCATCCGTACACTCACCTTTCTGAATGGGCTGATTCGGCCCGGTGGGGTTGATCTGGTAGGAAGCTTTTCCGTCAAGCCAGTTATAGGCGCCGCACATGCCGACCCTTTCCGGCGTAATGACGCAGACATGGCTGGGAGCAAAGGACTGGCACAGGGTGCACGAATAGAAGACTTCCTCTGTTTCGTCGGTCATGTTGCCCAGACGCAGGTCACGCTCGGCATAAACCTTTTTGGCCAGCTCCTGCACCTCTTCAACCTTATCCTGCTCGGTGTAAATCTTGACCTGGACCTTGTCAAGAATGGCGCCGAACTCCTGATGCAGCTTGCCGTGGAGCACCTTGCCGATATGCTTGAAGGAGAATCCCTTTTCCACCGCGGCCTTGCCGATACGGATCCACATGATGTTCCGCTGGCCGATGTGCATGATGCCCTGGATATAGTTAATCAGATGATGGAACTGGCGTTCAAGGATCGGTTCAAAATCGGATTGCATCTCGCGTCCCGCAACCTCGACGAGAATGGCGATGGGCAGATTCTGTCCCTGACCGATATCTGAAATGTCCTTGCCGACCAGAATGACTTCACCGTCAACGACCTCGGACATATCCTTGGAAACAAGAACCTCGACGCCGCTGGTCCGTCCGCCGCCGCACTCCATGAAGAGATCGTCTTTCCTGATTCTTTCACCCTCAAAGGCAGGACCGAAGGCCATGGGGATATCGATTTTGGTAACATTGACCTTCAGGCCGCGTACCTCAATGGCTCGCTGGACGATCTCCTCGTGGGGCACCCTGCTCACCACGTGCTCATAGGTGCAGATACCGGTGGGCAGGACCTCGGGGATATCGTAATCGGATATGGTGGGGAAGCCCCAGTTGAGGGCGCCGGCTGCGTTGGCGTACCATTCATCGCTGACCGGACCGAAGGCCATGACAAAGGCAAAGGTCCGGTCCTTGTTGTAAATGAGGTTGCCCCGGTAATCACCCGGCTTGATGCCGCCAAAGGCCATGGCGACACGGCAGGCGAAACCGATGGCAAAGACAGCCGTGGTATAACTCTCGCCAAAGGGAACCAAACGCGTGCCCCAACCGACCTGGACATTGTTTTTGACCAGTTGTTCGGCCATGCGCACACCGTTGGAGTGATCATGCATAAAGATGTAAAGATTTTTTTCCTGCAACTCAAGGGCGATCTTGCTGGCTACTTCCATATTCTCGGGCGAGCCCATGATGGCGGCAAAACCAGGGGCGGTGCCGTCAACAAACTCAACGCCGCGTTTTCTGAAAATAACGTCATCCGCCGCGCCAAGCCACAGATTCGAACCGACCGGGTCCTCGGTTTTTGTGTAAAAGTCAGGCTGCTCAAGATAGCGGATCGCCTCGAACATCTCCTCGGCAAAAAAAGTTGCCATACCCGCATCCAAGGCAGGGGCGAGATAGGGCAGCCAGACGTTGTCGCTCACCAGTTCAGGCAGGAGTTTCCGGCATTCCTGGAAAATGTCCTTCATATCTCCGAGTTTTTCCACCTTTGCGCCCAGCATACTGTATATGACCGGCAAAAAATATGCTGTGTTGGGGAAGGAAACCGCCTGTTCAGGCCCATATTTTTTGATAGCCGCTTCAAATTTTTCCTCGGCCATGTCGACAATTTTATGGGCACCTCGGATAGCAGCTGAACAGATTATTTTTGACATTGAATTGCTCCTCTCAGAATATCTCTATGAATTATTTTCCGCTGGTCAGGCTGTTGATCAGAGACTTGGTAAGATTCACGGCTTTCGGATGTCTCATAATCAGTACCTCGCCACCGGAAAGCAGCATACAGGTGGCGGTTATAGCCTCCATCATGATGCCTCGCCTTTCCATATCTCCGATCATATCGTCGGAGGGGAGCCGACATTCTTTCGCCTTCCAGACCTCGCGTCCGAGATTGCAGATAATCGGCACCTGCAGTTTCTCATCCTGTTGGGTGAGGGCTGCCAGGCGGATACGCTCCATGACGGAGTAGGTGTACTCTATACCGTAGCCGAGAGCACCGACGGAAGGATCCATCATGACGGAACTGAGCGGGACACCGAGATTCTGGAGAAGAATATTGAGCTGCTTCGCCAGGTTGACATCAATCGGCGAAGCGGCCACCAGGGGATTCTGGAAAGCCATTGCCGTCGCGCCCAGGGAACGATAGTTGGCATCGGACAACGGCGCAAGACAGACTTTTTTGTCGCCGGTAAGCGATGTTATCTCGCGCAAGGTTTCCGTGTCCTTGTCCGCATTGCCGCAACCCCAAACAATAACCGGCACGTCGATGTTGTTGATTACCTCGGACGCAGCCTTGGCAGCCTCGGCGGCACTTCTGTTCATTCCATTGGGGTCGGTACTCACCAGGGAAAGACAGATGGCCTCGGCATGATATTCATTGATGCACTTCCGTGCCCAATCAAGGGGGTTGCCGAGAACACCCTGATAATGACGGGCAAGGGAATCCGGCCATTCATCCGGTTTGACATCAAGAACGTCCATGGCGATGACCGGCTTGTTGGGCATGCCGCCCTCAAACAGATAAAACGGCAGGGAAGCCTCGCCGCCGACCTTCAGCGCCTTGTCGCCGCTGCCCAGCACGGTTTCTTTAATCGTGCCGGTATAATTTATCTTATAGGATGCAGCGGGAACCTTGGCGGATCGTTCCGCCAGAGAAGTTTTTTCAACCGCAAGTTCTGCAACCGCAAGCTCAGCCGAAGCAGCGACTGCTGTCGGGGCAGGTTTTGCAGGTGCCGCCTTCTTGGCCTCTTCCGCGGCCTTTGCCTCGGCCGCCTTCCTGGCCTCTTCCGCGGCCTTTGCCTCGGCTGCCTTCCTGGCCTCTTCCGCGGCCTTTACCTCGGCCGCCTTCCTGGCCTCTTCCGCCGCCTTTGCCTCGGCTGCCTTCCTGGCCTCTTCCGCCGCCTTTGCCTCGGCTGCCGCTTTCTCTGCCGCAGCATCAACTTTTGGTTCAGTTGCTTTTTTAACCTCCGGCGCAGCCGCGGGAGCGGGGGCAGCTCCACCTTCCTGCGGCTGACGTTTCAGTACTGCTTCAGCGCT
The DNA here is from genome assembly GCA_001914235.1 of Desulfobulbaceae bacterium DB1. Taxonomy (NCBI): domain Bacteria; kingdom Pseudomonadati; phylum Thermodesulfobacteriota; class Desulfobulbia; order Desulfobulbales; family Desulfobulbaceae; species Desulfobulbaceae bacterium DB1. Next base: position 68,361 of record MQUF01000008.1, on the reverse strand, counting down.
GGCGAAACTTGACAGCGCCTCAAACTGATCGTCGGTCAAATTAAAGGCTTTTCTCAGGGCATTTAAGCCCATCTGCACAGATTGCAACGCCATTTGACGTTCTCTTTCGTTCATCTCATGCTCTCCTGCATCTTCATATTCTGTGGCTACGCCGCCTGGAACCGATACGGCTGCGGCAGCGCGCATTTTTTCGACCTCTTGACGGGCCTGGGCGATGATTTTTTCAGCCTCAGACCGTGCTTCAGCAAGAAGCTTTTCGTGATCAACAGATGTTACTGCTTCCGCCGGAGCGGTTGTTATTTCTATGGGTGCTTCGACCGGTTTTTGCGTGACGGCGGCGTCTTCCTCAAACGCGGGTCGCGTTGCGAGCTTGGCGCGTTTGACTATCTCCGGGACCGCCTCCTCCCACTCGATAGCCATGATGTGAACTCCGGCTACCCCTTTAATTTCCTTGACCCGATTAATTATATCAACACAGATATTGATACCTTCTTCCTGCTTGTCCTTGGCATCCTTCATCCGACTGATGATGTCGTCGGGGACATCCATGCCCGGCACGAAATTTTTCATGTACCTGGCCATGCCGAGTGATTTCGGCGGGGTAACACCGGCAAGAATATACGCCTTTTCATGGATGCCCAGATCACATACCATTTCCATGAAACGAGTGAATTTTTCCACATTGTAAATGATCTGGGTCTGAACGAAATCAGCGCCGTTGGCGACTTTTTTACCGAGACGCGGGGCTCTGAATTCAAAAGGGTTGGCAAAAGGATTCGCGGCGCAGCCGAGAAAAAGGCGGGGTTCGGCGGATTTCATCTCCTCGCCGCACTGAAATTTCTTTTCATCCCGCATTGCCCGAACCATGCCGAGCAGCTGGATCGAATCCATATCAAAAACGCCTTTTGAACCGGGATGATTACCGAATTTCTGGTGATCGCCGGTCAAACAAAGCAGATTTTTCAAACCAAGGGCCGCGGCTCCGAGAATGTCACTCTGCATGCCGATTCTGTTACGGTCCCGGCATGTCATCTGGATGACCGGCTCAACCCCTTCCTGGAGCGTGATGAGACCGGCTGCGATACTGGACATGCGGACAATGGCCGTTTGACAATCGGTAATATTGACGGCGTCAACATGACCTTTCAGTATCCGTGCCTTTTTCCTGACAACTTCCGGGTCGCTGTTTTTCGGCGGCCCCAGTTCCCCGGTCACGGCAAAGGTTCCGGAGGTCAGAATTTTCTCTAAACGACTTCCCGATTTCATTCGGATATATCCTTATGTAAATTGAAGTTAAAGAAATGAGAAGCCATTGCCGAACAACCTGTCTCTTTCTACCTGTTTCGGACAAATCCTTCTGCTGTTGCCGGCATTGGGATGGACAGGTTATTTTTTTGCAACGGCTTCGTCAAGCAAGCAACCATGCCCGTCATGTCAAGCCGGGCCATGACAGCCGACGTCTTTCAGGCCGGTGCCGGTGCCGAGGTCACGACGCATATCCATGTCAAAGAGAACACGCTCTTTCTTTTTATTGATACCAAGGGCATCACGCTTTGCCTCGATTGCTTCAATCATGATGCGGGCGATCTCCTTGGGATCCTCAGCCACGTTCCAATGCGCGCCATAGGTGCCCATCATGTCTTCAAGCAAAAACTTGTTGAAACTTTTTGCGCCGGAGGTGGCGAGGTTCTGAAAGACAACCTGGGCGCCGCTGGCCACAAAATACTGACCGATGGCAACAGCTTTTTCACTCATCCATAACGGCGCCGTGCCGATGGCGGGCAGGTCGCTGATATCATCGCCGAGCCCGCCCTCGCGCACCATCTCGGTGGCGGCAATGAGGATGCGGCTGTTATCGACACAGGAACCCATGTGGAGAACCGGCGGCATGCCCACGGTTTCGCAGACCTCACGCAGGGAATCACCGCAGAATCGTGCCGCTTCGGGATTGACGAGACCTGCCTTGCCGAGGGAGGTTGCGGCGCAACCGGTGGCCAGGACAAGGATATTGTTCTTGATCAGTTCCCGTGCAATGATTTCGTGGCTGTCGTCGGCCAGTTTGAAATTGTCGCAACCGACAATGGCGGCAACGCCACGGATACGGCCGTTGATGATGTTGTCGTTGAGCGGCCGGTAGCTGGCGCGAAAGCGGCCGCCGAGCATATAGTTGATGGTTTCATGGGAAAAACCGACGACGACATCAAGCCTGGAGTCCTTGGGAATGAAAAAATCACCACGTTTTTTGAAGTTCATGATTGCGCGGGTAAGAATTTGCTTGGCGGATTCGATGGCCTTGTGTTCATCAAATTGTATATGCACGCCGCCGGGCATTTTGGCGCGGTAGTTGGTGGTGATGATGTCGGTGTGAAAACTCTTTGCCACATCGGCGACGGACTGCATGACGCACTGCACGTCGACAACCATTGCCTCGACGGCGCCGGTGGAAAGCGCGATTTCCTGCTGAACAAAACCCGCGGCCACGGGAATGCCGCGACGCATGAGAATCTCGTTGCCCGTGCAGCAGACACCGGCCAGATTGATCCCCTTGGCGCCCTGTTTGGCGGCCAGTTCAAGCATGTCCGGTTCCTGGGCGGCAATACACAAGGCTTCGGCCAGAAGCGGTTCATGGCCGTGCACCGTCACATTGACCTGGTCCGACTTCAAAACGCCGAGGTCAACGATGGAGCGACGCGGTACCGGGGTGCCGAACATGATGTCGGTCAACTCGGTGGAAAGCATTGATGCCCCCCAACCGTCACTCAGTGCGCATCGGGATGCCTGCAGCATGATGTTGTGATATTCCTGATCAACACCCATGTGGGTTCGGTGCATGGTCTCAACGACTTCCCGATCAATGCCGCGGGGCTCGATACCCAGATTTTTCCAGATGGCCTGCCTTTTCTGCGGAGCCCTCTTCAGCATGGAGATGGGGGTGTTTTCCTGATTGCCGAACTCAGCCAAGGCTTTTTCCCCGAGTTCCAGGGCGATTTCATTAACCTCGCGGCCTTCTGTGGCAATATTAAAAACAGCGGCAATTTTCTTCAGTTTATCGACATCCTTGATCTGGTGCGGGCCATTTCCTTTTGCCGCTTCAATGAAACCGCGGACCATTTCACGGGCATGATCGGTATGGGCGGCGGAGCCGGCTGCGACGGTCCGGGCAAAGTTACGGGCTGCAACGGTATCGGCGGTGGCGCCGCAGATACCGATCATCTCGTCGACACCGTCGATAATCTGACAGGGGCCCATATTGCAGTTCCGGCAGCAGGTGCCGGTGGAACCGAAAAGACATGCCGACATGCCGCGCGCCTTCACCCGGTCATAGGCGGTTATGACATTTTTTGCCAGGTCTTTGGAGAGGACTTCCTTTGTGGAGGTGCAGGTAATTTCCGTGCACCCTTCACATCCGTTACGTGCGATTGCCATATTTTTTCTCCTGGAGAGGTTATATCAGACCAGCAGCCTGTTTGGCCGCCTGGACTGTATTTTTCATCAACATGGTAATGGTCATGGGTCCGACGCCTCCGGGTACCGGGGTAATGGCGGCGGCCTTTTCCTTCACGCCGTCAAAGTCAACATCGCCGGCAAGAATCGCCTTGCCTTCGGCGGTCATGCCGATACGGTTGACTCCGACATCAATAATGACAACCCCATCCTTGACCATGTCGGCGGTAACCATCTTCGGGACGCCCACGGCGGCGATGATGATGTCGGCCCGCCGGCAGTGTGAAGCCATATCCTTGGTGCGGGTATGACAGATCGTGACGGTGGAGTTGCCCCCTGCCCTTTTCTGCAGCATCAGGTTGGTCATGGGTTTACCGACAATGTTGCTGCGGCCGATGACAACAACCTCGGCGCCGCTGGTCTCGATGCCGGAACGGGTCAAAAGTTCAAGAATGCCGTGGGGGGTACAGGGCAGAAAACACTGTTCACCCAGCACCATCTTGCCCACGTTGACCGGATGAAAACCATCCACATCCTTCTTGGGGTCAATGGCATACAACACTTTTCCCTCGTCAATATGCTTGGGCAGGGGAAGCTGAACGAGAATACCGTTTATCTTGTCGTCATTATTATATTTATTGATCAGATTCAACAACTCCTGCTCACTGGTGTCAGCGGCAAGCGTCACCTGTTCGGAATGGATGCCAAGGGCATGGGCGGTTTTGTTTTTGGCGCTCACATAGGACTGGGAAGCAGGATCCTCGCCGACAAGTATGGTCACCAGGCCGGGAACCACATTGTGTTTTTCCTTCAACTCGGTAACTTCGACTTTGAGTTCTTCGCGAATGGTTTTGGCGGTTTCGGTTCCGCTGATAATTTTTGCCGTCATTATCACTCCTTAAGTAATTGAAACGTATATAAAATAATGAATATGGAAACTGCGTTGTGTTTAGGGGCCGTTAAAAAAAATAACCATGAGTTTTTTGTAACTACTCAGGTGTTTAGGCTATAGACTGAAGACTATAGGGCTGTTTGTCCTGCATGAGTTCATATTTTGTGATGCCTTTCCTTACAGCCTACAGTCTTTAGCCTATCTACCTGGATAGTTACAGTTTTTTAACTGATTCCTTACGGCCCCTTATGCCGTTCACAGTATTTCAAAGTTACAGTTATTTTAGAACAATGGCGCACTGCGGCGTTGCTTGAAAAAAAGCGGAAAATATAGCAAAACTTAACGAAGTATCATAGTGGACTCATTTCCGTTTTGCAAGGTATTTATGGCTTTTTTTAAGCAGGTAATGTGAGGGAAAAGCTCAGATTACGGATACTTAGGTAGTAGTACCTAGTGATAATTACCTGTTTCTGCTTTCAGCCAGCTTGACGATAATATCGTTGGCCTGGCCGAGTCGGGTGACGAGCGTCTTGAAAAAATGCTTCGCGACGTTCGGATGTTTTTCGACGATCTCCATGATTTTGTCGCCGGGATAACGCTTGATGGCCGATCTCCCCTTGGAAAGAATCGACGCGGAACGAGCGACGCCGGAGATGGCGGACATCTCGCCGAAATATTCATTCGGTTCGGTGATTTCGGCGATTTTCTTGCCGTCTTTCACCACCATCAATGCCCCCTGGATGAGCTGGAAAAAATCAATATCACTGTTCCCCTGCCGGATGATGACATCCCCATCCTCATATCGTTCGATATCAGGATTCACCAGGTAGGCGGGCAGGCTTTCCTCGGTGACCACCGTTTTTTTCATCACCTCATCAAGGCTGGTTACGCCTTGAATTGCCTTGCGGATAGCCGCATTCCGCAACGGAATCATGCCTTCCTGAATGGCGATCTTGCGCAGCTGGTCTTCCGGCACCTCGGCGCTGATTGCCTTGGCCACCTCATCCGTGATTTCCATCAGTTCAAAAAAACCGACCCGGCCTTTATAACCGCCGCCGCGGCAAACAGGACAGCCTTTCGGCCCCCAGAGATGAGTGAGATTCTCCAACTGGCTTTCGCTGAAGCCGATACCGAGCAGCTCTTTTTCCTCGGGCAGGGGAATTTCGACTTTACACTCCGGACACAAACGGCGCCCCAGCCTCTGGGACTGAACCATGGTAATGGCGGAGGCCAGCATATAGGGCGGGATACCGATATCAACCAGACGGCCGATGGTGGCGGCGCAATCGTTGGTGTGCAGGGTGGAAAAAACCAGATGGCCGGTCATGGCCGCCTTGATGGCGATTTCGGCGGTTTCCATGTCACGGATCTCGCCCACCATGATGATGTCCGGATCCTGACGCAGGAAGGCCTTGAGCGCCGCGGCAAAGGTCATTCCCACTTCCTGATGAACGTTGACCTGATTAATGCCCTTGAAGTTGAATTCCACCGGATCTTCCGCCGTCAGGATTTTTGTGTCTTCATTGTTCAACGAGTTCAAGGCGGAATAGAGAGTAACCGTTTTGCCGCTACCGGTGGGGCCCGTTACCAGGAGCAGACCCTGGGGGCGATTGAGACATCGCTTCAGGGTTTCAAAAACTTCGGGCTCGAACCCGAGTTTGGTCAGATCGACATTGAGCGAGCTTTTGTCCAGGATACGGAGAACGATACTCTCGCCGAAAAGGGTGGGCAGGGTGGAAACACGAAAATCAACCACCTTGTTGCGGCCGATGCGCATCTTGATCCTGCCGTCCTGGGGGACACGACGCTCGGTGATATCAAGACTGGAAAGAATCTTCACCCTGGAATTCAAGGCATTTTTGATGCTCAAGGGAAGATTCATCGATTTGTAAAGAGAGCCGTCAAGACGGTAACGCACCTGAAGCGACTTTTCATACGGCTCAATATGAATATCGCTGACTCCGTCCTTGACGGCCTTGATCAGAATACCATTGACCAGCTTGATGATGGGAGCGTCCGAGGCGGAAAATTCCTCGGCAGTGGCCGAATCATCTTCAATGGCCATCTCATCAGCCGCCTCGGAGGCAAGCGAACCGAAGTCATCGATGCTGGCTACATCCTCCTCTTCCTCAACTTCTTCGGCAGCGCCGAGAAGTTCACGGTATTCGTCATCGGAAATCTTATAGTATTTTTTGTACGCCTCAAAGATGTCCTTTTCCGTGGAGACACAGACGGAGAGAACCATTTTCACCTCTGTCTGCAGTTCCTCCACCGCACTGGTATCGGTCGGCTCCGCCATGGTGACCTGCAGCGTCTTGCCGGTCATGCGCAACGGCAGGGCACAATATTTTTTGACGATATGAAAGGGAATGGTTTTGAAAACTTCGGGATTGGGCGGCTCTTTCTTGATATCAACGGAGGGAAAATTATGCAACCGACTCAAAACATTGAGAATAGTTGTGTCTTCAATATGGCCGAGCCTGATCAGGATGCTGCCCAGGCGCTGGCCTGTTTTTTTCTGAACCGCAAGCGCCTCTTCAAGTTGACTGCTGAGAATATGCCCCTCCTTGCGGAGCAATTCGCCAATCTTGGTTTTGCCGGCACCGGACTGATCTTTGATCGTGGCCCTTAATGCGGACTTTTTATCAGGAATATTTTTTATTGGTAGCGCCATAGGATAAAAAAAGTGTATTCAATGGTTTGAGAATTTTTTTATATTAGTCCATTATAGATGGGAACTCAACTTTTTCAGCTTTCCGTCCGGAAAATAAAAAAGGCGACACCAAAGAGCCACGCTCTTTTCGGTATCGCCTTTGAAGAAAAGATGAAAAAGGTGATTTTTTAGAAGACGCCTTTCACTTTTCCGGTGTTGACATCAACGTCGATGCGACGATAAGCCGGATCCGATGCGGTGCCCGGCATCAGGCTGATTGCCCCGGCAACCGGAACGACAAAGCCCGCGCCTTTATAGGTGAGGATATCCTGAATCGGCAGGGTCCAACCCTTGGGCACCCCTTTGAGTTTGGGATCGTGGGACAGGGAAAGATGGGTCTTGACCATACAGGTGCCCATTTCCTTCATCTCCGGATCAGCAGCCATCCGCTTCAGTTTGGCCTGGGCATCGGCGCTGTAGCTGACCCCGTCCGCACCGTACACCTCTTTGGCAATAAGCTCGATACGCTTCTCCAACGGGGTGTCCAACTCGTAGAGGAACTTGAAGTCATTGGGCTCCTCGCACGCGTCGACAACCGCATCGGCGAATTCCAGAGCTCCGTCGCCGCCATGCTCCCAATGACGGGAAAGGGCAACACGGGCACCTGCCGCTTCACAGAGCCGACGAACCGCTTTGATCTCGTTGTCGGAGTCGGTATAGAAGGCGTTAATACAGACCACGGGATTGATGCCGGCCTTCTTGACCGTTTCGATATGGTGCAGAAGATTCTTGCACCCTTCTTCGACCCAGCCGACATTCTCTTTCTTGTACTCTTCCGGCATGGGCTTGCCCGGCACCGGAATCGGCGCGCCGCCATGGCACTTGAGGGCCCGGATAGTGGCGACGACAACGGCGCAGTTCGGCTTGAGCCCGCTGTAGCGGCACTTGAGATTCCAGAACTTCTCAAAACCGATATCCGCGCCGAAACCACTTTCAGTCACATTATAATCGGCAAGCTTCAGGGCAACCCGATCGGCGATGACCGAAGACTGGCCGATGGCGATATTGGCGAAAGGTCCGGCATGAACGATGACCGGCTGGCCTTCAATCGTCTGCAACATATTGGGATTCAAGGCCTCGACCATCCAGGCGGTCATGGCGCCGGCCACATCGAGATCAGTGGTGGTGACGGGCCGATCCTGGCGATCATAGGCGACGACGATCCTGCCGATCCGCTCGCGCATGTCCTTCAGGTCCCTGGCCACAGACAAAATGGCCATGATCTCGGAACTGACGGCAATGGCGAATTTGGACTGCATGGTATAGCCGTCCATTTTACCGCCGAGACCGATGGTGATATTGCGCAGCGCCTGGGCGCAGAAGTCGATAATCCAGCCGAATTCAACCTTTTTCGGATGAATATCGAGACGGCGAAGATTTCTCTTGGCCAGTTGCTCATCCGTATAATTTGCCTCATGCTGCATACGGGAAGTCAGGGCAACCATGCCGAGATTATGGGCATTCATGATGGCGTTGATATCGCCGGTAAGCCCCAGGGAAAAAGGCGTCAGGGGAATACACTGGGCCAGACCGCCGCCGGCGGCGCTGCCCTTGATGTTCATGGTAGGTCCGCCGGATGGCTGGCGGATGGCGCCGACAACGCTTTTGTTTCTTTTGCCGAGTCCCTGCACCAGACCCATGGCACAGGTGCTCTTCCCTTCCCCGAGAGGAGTTGGTGAAATGGCGGTCACGTCCACATATTTGCCGTCCGGACGATCTTTCAGACGATCAAGAATTTTACGGTAATCAAGCTTGGCCACATAATGACCGTGCGGTAACAGCTCTTCCTTTTCCAGTCCGAGCTTCTCAGCGAGCTCATAAACTGTTTTCATGTTTTTCTCAGCATCTTCGGCAATTTCCCAATCTGCATGTTTGGTCGGATCAAGAACCATTACTTCCTCCTTCTTAAATCGTTATTAAATGAAGTATGTCGAATTGTTGTTTTCAGCATCAATTGCTTCCTAAAAACTGTCCTTGCGTACTTTGACGAAAAATATCGAGACACCGTATTCTTTCAATACAGGTGGTCATGACGGAAGAATGTTTCGTGACGACCGATGGACCAGGATATGAAATCCGGGCGCAGGTATCCGGCAATGGATGAAAAAAAATCTATTTTTCTTACCCCATTCCCACCAACAAAACAATCGGCAAAATTACTTATTTTTCCGGAGACAGATGTCCAAAAACAGAGGGAAAAAGTTTTTTGAAATCTTCAAGCAGCGGCACCATCACCTCGCGCATGGAGGGATCGGCCCCTTTTGATGTCCGCAACTTGAACATATGCAACCACTGCAAAAGGTTGGCGTAGACAATCAGTTCCGTCTTGCAGGAGTTGGGCAGCACCGTGCGCGCCGCCTGCGGGGTGGATGTTTCAAGAAGCTGAATATAGAGGCGTTCGGTTTCTTTCATGGCGGATTGCCAAATCCTGTACTCCTCGCTGCCTTCTTCATAAAAAAGAGGTTTGATAAACGTCACCTGGTTGCCGAATTTGCTGTCACTGTAACGACAGTATCGCTGGCTCTCCTGGAGAAATCCGCAGGGACGGTGCCGCACCATTTCATGGGTTACCGCGCGGTTGACAATAAATTTAACGGCAATGTACCTGTGTTTGACAAAAAGATCGGCGGGCAGGTCATCAACATCGTGGAGCGGGATCTTCTCCACAAGCACGCCTTCCTGGGGGAGCAGGCCGCGTTTCGGCAGGATATCCTCGAAAAAGAGGGGATGTCGCCCGGCCAGATGCTGGGTAATCCCCTTGACTATTTTCAGGTTGCCGCTGTTCTGAAAAAGCTCGCGGTATGCCCGGACCGACCCGGTGACGACAAGCGTTTTTTTCTCCGGCCTGTCGATCTGCAGATACTTGGGCAGCACCGCAAAAAGCTGTGCAATAAGCGAGTCCTGATCGACTTCGACTTTTACCGTCAAAACAGCCATTTCCGCAACAGAGTTATGCCCGTGCTTTAATATTTTACGAATAAAAGGAGGCGCTGAATCCGCGGTAATTTTATCCTCGCTTTTATAACAGAGACGGCCGCACATCTCAATACGGACGGCCAGGCCCTGTTGGTCGAGATCGCTTAAAATTTCATAGGAAGGAGAAATGACCTGCATGGATGACAAACACCTCTATTTCATGATTTTTCGTAACTGTCCAGCGGTATCAGCCGGGAGTCGGAATCAGAATGACTGCATCTTCTTTTCTTTCAAACTCGTGCTATCTGTTTTGCCAGAACGGCGACATCGCCCGCAGATTCGCTATGATTCCCGGCATCTTTTCCAGGATGAAATCCACCTCATCCTCCGTATTATAAACGCTGAGGCTGAAGCGAATCGATCCATGGGCCGCGGTAAAAGGAACACCCATGGCCCGCAGCACGTGCGAAGGCTCCAGCGAACCGGAGGTGCAGGCCGAACCCGAGGACGCGCAGATGCCGAATCTGTCCATGTGCAGCAGGATCGCCTCGCCCTCCACATATTCGAAGCTGACGTTGCTGGTATTGGGCAATCGCTCTGTTTTATGACCGTTCAAAATCGAATTGGGTATTTTGGCCAGCAAACCGTTTTCCAGTTTGTCCCGCAAGGCCTTTACCGTGGTATTTTCTTTGTTGATATGGCGGCGTGCCAGCTCGCAGGCCTTGCCCAGCCCGATGATGGAAGCGACATTTTCGGTGCCGCCCCTGCGCCCGTGCTCCTGGTGGCCGCCGATGAGATAGGGCACAAAGGGGGTTCTTTTCCTCACGTAAAGGACGCCCACGCCCTTGGGAGCATGCAGCTTGTGACCGGAAATGGAAAGAAAATCAACCGGCACCTGTTTGACATCAATGGGGATTTTGCCCACCGCCTGGACGGCATCGGTATGGAAAAGAATGCCCCGTCCCTTGGCGATTTTCGCCATCTCCTCAATGGGGAAGATGACACCGGTTTCATTGTTCGCCCACATGACGCTGACAATGGCCGTCTCGTCGGTCAGGCTGTTTTCATACCGATTCAGATCAATGGTGCCGTCGCTTTCCACCGGAAGTTCCGTGACCTTGTGTTTATGACCGGTGAGCGAATCAAGGCTGCGGCATAGATTCTTCACCGCCGGATGCTCCACCCTGGTTGTGACGATATGTCTTTTTTCCGGCTGGGCCTGAAGAGCGGAAAGAATAGCCGTGGAGTCGCTTTCCGTGCCGCAGCTGGTGAAAATGATTTCATCGGAATCGGCGTTTATGATTGCGGCAACCTGCTCCCGGGCTTTTCTGACCGATTTTCCCACCTGGCCGCCAAAGGTATGCATGCTCGAAGGGTTGCCGTACAGGGTGGAAAAATAGGGCATCATGGCTTCGAGTACTTCAGGTGCGACCATGGTGGTGGCGTTGTTGTCCATGTAAATTACTTTTTCCGATGCGCTCATGCCTTGCTCTCCTCGACGATAAGGGTGTCAAGCACCTGTTCCCTGAGTTTCTTCTCAACATATTCCTTCAAGGTGGTCTGAGATTTGGCGCAGCTCACACAGGAACCACGCAGAGAAACAATGACAAAATCGCCGTCCACATCGATGAGCTCAATGTCGCCTCCATCCTTTTTCAAGGTGGGCCGCACCTCCCTTTCAAACACATCTTCAATCATTTTGATCTTCTGGATATTGGTCATCCGTGGTGGGCCGCTCATGGGGATAATCCGCGGCTTGCCGGTTTTCCGTACCTCGTCGAGCAACTCCTGAATACGACCCTCGCATTTACCGCAACCGCCCCCCGCCTTGGTGAAATTGGTTACCTCCTCCACCGTGCGCAGATGGCTTTCCTCGATGGCCCGTTTGATTTCAAGATCAGTCACCCCGAAGCACTCACAAACAACCTCGCCTTCCGCCATGGGAAGTGCGACGCCGCGATAGTTGGCAATGGCCGCTTCAAGAGCTTCACGGCCCATCACCGAACAGTGCATTTTTTCCTTGGGCAGACTGCCGAGGAAATCCGCGATATCCTCGTTGGTCACTTTTGATGCCTCTTCCAAAGTCAGTCCCTTGATCATTTCCGTCAAGGCGGAAGAGGAGGCAATGGCGCTGGCACAGCCGAAGGTTTTGAATTTGGCCTCGGCTATCCGTTCTTTTTTCGCGTCGAGCTTAAAGGTGAGTTTCAACGCATCGCCGCAGGCCAACGATCCGACCTCGCCGACGCCGTCGGGATTTTCCACCTCGCCGACGTTGCGCGGGTTCAAGAAATGCTCTTTGACTTTATCTGTGTATTCCCACATAATGCACGCTTCCCCATAAAAATATATTAAAAAGACCCATACCTGACATATACGGAAAAAAGAAAATCAAAACATAGTGATTTGCCGGCCAAAAAGCAACAACAATATGGCATTTCGACTCACCCCTCCTTTTCACAAAAATCGTAAATAGCGCGGGCAAGCGCCGGGCCGACACCCGGTACTTGGGCAAGTTCCTCCACCGAGGCTTTTTTGACCCCGGCCAGGCTGCCGAAGGTGGTCAACAGCTTCTTTTTTGTCGCCGGCCCGATGCCGGGAACGGCATCGATTGCCGAGGTAAAGGATTCCTTGTGCCGCAATTGTCGGTGAAAGGTGATGCCGAAGCGGTGTGCTTCATCCCGAATCCGCATGAGAAAAAGAAGCAGCGGTGCATGGCGGGGCAGCATGATGGCGTTCTTTCGCCCCGGACGATACAGTTTTTCGCCCTCGCCGTCTTTGTCCTTGGCAATGCCCACCAGTTCGATTCTGTCATCAAGTCCGTAATTTTTCACCAGGTTGACGGCAATATTGAGCTGCCCTTTGCCGCCGTCCACCATGAAGAGATCCGGCAGGGAATCTTCCGCCAACCCCTTTTCCAGCCTGCGGCCGATGACTTCCGCCATCATCCGGTAATCATCCGGTTCATCGCCGCTTTGTATCCGGTAGCGCCGGTATCCGGCCCCATATTTTTCTCCCTGGTGAAAAGAGACAAGTGAGCCGACCGCCTGTTTGCCGCTGATGTTTGATATGTCGAGACACTCGATGCGTTCCGGCGACCTGTTGAGATGAAGCCATTTGACCAGCTGATCAGCCAGGGCCGTCCATGTTTTTTCCTTTTTATCACGCTCGGAAAAAATTTGGGCCGCATTGGCCCGGGCCATTTCCACCAGACGCAGCTTGTCCCCCCGTTGCGGAACCCGGAGATGAACAGGTCCGTTCCTCCTTTCCGAAAGCCATTCGCCAAGCAGATCCCTGTCTTCCGGCAAAAAAGGGAAAAGGAGTTCCCGGGCGATGAAATCCACCTCCATGTAATAACGCCGGATGATTTCCGCCAGCACCTCCCTCTCCTCGCCGACAGGCTCCGCAAGATAAAAAACCTGCCGGCCAAGCACCCGTCCCTGGCGCACGGAGAGAATCGCCACGGCCACGGATGCGCCCTTGCGTTCATAGCCGAAAACATCAAGTTCAAGACCGCTTTCGGCGTCGACAATCTGTTTTTCCAGTGTTTCGGCAAGGGCGGCAAGCTGATCGCGGTACATTGCCGCGTCCTCGAAGCGGAGTGAAACAACGGCGTCGTTCATTTTCTCTTTCAGCTTGTGCGTCAATTCCCTGTTTTTCCCCTCAAGCACCATGATCACATCACGCACCATATCACGGTAAAGTTCCGGGTCCGCCTTGCCCATGCAAGGGCCGAGACAGTTTTTCATTTGATAATTCAGGCAGGGGCGCGATCGCATCCCGACCTCGCTCCCCTTGCAGCGTCTGAGCGGAAATAAGGAATGCAGCAGCCGGATGGTCGCCCACATCGCCCCGATCGAACTGAATGGACCGAAGTAACGCGCCTTGTCCCGTGATCTGCGCCGGGTCATGACAAGACGCGGCCAGGTTTCATTGACCGTGACCTTGATAAACGGATAATTCTTGTCGTCCCGCAGGATGACGTTATATTTAGGGCGATGTTTTTTTATCAGCGAGGCCTCAAGGATGAGTGCCTCTTTTTCCGACAGGGTGAGAATCGTTTCCAGCCCGGCAATGCGACTGACCAGAACCGCGGTCTTGCCGTGTTCCACGCCCTGAAAACGAGCATAGGAGGCGAGACGTTTACGCAGATCCCGTGCCTTGCCGACATAAATCACCTTGCCGGCCTTGTTTTTCATGAGATAAACGCCGGGGCTGTGGGGAATGGCGCGGAGAAACCGGGAGTTGAGTATTTTGTGCTGTTCGTTGTTTTCAGACATGTTCGGTTTCAATGTGATCGATCACGTATCGTATCCGGCAAAAGGCGGTTTATTCTTTCCCGGGAGTTAAACAGAGGATACGATATGAGTAAATAATATTTGGATTACATCTACACATTTTTTCAAATTTCGTTATAGTTGTTTCTCCCTGCTTCTCGGCAAATTCCTTTCCGCCCCTGGAGGACGGTGATGCCGAAGCGCGGGGTTTTCATATCTTGCTGCGGCCGGCCGTGCCGCTTCATATGAAAAAATAAAAAAGACACGTCCGGCATTCGCAGCAGTGCGAGCTCCTATTCCCCTGGACGCACCCTATAACATTCCTTGCCATGAGGATCTCCACCATGAAAAAAATAGCAGTTCTCGCCGGTGACGGCATCGGCCCGGAAGTCATGAAAGAGGCAATCAAGGTGCTTGATGCCGCCCAGCAGAAATTTTCCTTCCAACTTCACTATGCCCATGAGGATGTAGGCGGCTGTGCCATTGACAACCACGGCCATGCCCTGCCGGCCCACACCCTGAAAACCTGCGAGGAAAGCGATGCCATCCTTTTCGGTTCGGTGGGCGGCCCCAAATGGGAAAGCCTGCCCCCGCAGCAGCAGCCTGAACGCGCAGCCCTGCTTCCCCTGCGCAAGCATTTCGATCTCTTCTGCAACTTCAGACCGGCCCGGGTCTTCAAGTCCCTGGTCGGAGCCTGCCCTCTGCGGCCGGATATCATCAAGGACGGATTTGACATCCTGTGCGTGCGGGAACTGACCAGCGGTATTTACTTCGGCCAACCCAAGGGACGGGAGGGAAGCGGACCTTCGGAAAGGGCATATGATACGCTGGTCTACACCAGGGCGGAAATCGAGCGCATAACCCACATGGCCTTTGATGCCGCACGCCTCCGCAGAAAGAAAGTCACCTCGGTGGACAAGGCCAACGTGCTGACCACCATGGTCCTCTGGCGCGAAGTGGTTATTGAAATCGCCAGGCAATACCCGGACGTGGCTTTAAATCACATCTATATCGACAACGCCACCATGCAGCTGGTGCGCGACCCCCATCAGTTTGACGTGCTGCTTTGCGACAACATGTTCGGCGACATCATTTCCGACGAGTCGGCCATGCTGACCGGCTCCATGGGCCTGCTCGCCTCGGCCAGTCTCAACAAGGACAAATTCGGCCTCTTCGAACCGGCCGGCGGCTCCGCCCCGGACATTGCAGGCCAAGGCATCGCCAATCCCATTGCCCAGATTCTTTCCGCCGCCATGATGCTGCGCTACAGTTTCGGCTTGGATGAGGCGGCAAATGCCATTGACCGGGCGGTGGAACAGACCCTTGATTCCGGCATCCACACCCGCGACATCGCCGTTGATCCGAACAAAACGGTCAACACGGCGCAAATGGGGGATGCCATCGTCAAAAACCTGACTGCATCGTGAACCCGGATGCAGTCAGCGTCGTTTTGGTGGAACCCCAGGGGGCGCTCAATATCGGCTCCGTCTGCCGGGTGATGATGAACTTCGGCTTTACCGATCTCCGACTGGTAAAGCCGAGGGCTGACCATCTCGGCAAAGAGGCCCGGGACATGGCGGTCAAGGCCGGGGAACTGCTGAAAAAAGCCAGGGTGTTCAAGACACTTGCCCACGCCCTGGCTGACTGCAATCTCTGCTTTGGAACGACCCGCAGATTCGGCAGATACCGGACGGAATTTCTCGAGCCGCATGAGGTTCCGGACCGCATTTCCCTGCTGCGGCCCGATTCCAGGGCAGCCCTGGTCTTCGGCCGGGAAGACAGCGGGCTTACCACGGCGGAACTTGACCTGTGCCAGTACTTTGTCACCATCCCCGCCGACCCTGCTCTTCCTTCGCTGAATCTGGCTCAGGCCGCGGCTATCTGCCTGTATGAAGTACAAAAAGGCAAACACGCACCTCTTGCGGCATCGGAAAAATCCGAACCGGCGGACAACAAATCCCTGGAAATGATGTATTCCCATATGCGGGAAAGCCTGCTGGCGGCCGAATACCTGGATCCGCAGAACCCCGACCATATCCTCCACGCCTTCCGCCGTCTTTTCGGCAGAGCCGGACTTGACCAGCGCGAGGTCCGCATTCTGCAGGGACTCTGGAGCCGCATCGACTGGCTGAACAGCCGGCGCATCCGCTGACGTGCCATGACGGCCATTGACCAAAAGCTTCCCCCGCCGCTTCTCGCCTGGTTTGCCGAAAACCAGCGCCCCCTGCCTTGGCGGCAAACGTACAATCCCTATCATGTCTGGATTTCCGAAATCATGCTGCAGCAGACCCAGATGGAACGCGTCATCCCCTATTTCAACCGCTGGATTGACCGTTTCCCCGATATCTGCAGCCTGGCCGAGGCCAAGGATGATGAGATTCTGAAACTGTGGGAAGGCTTGGGCTACTATGCACGGGCAAGAAATATCCTGCGGGCAGCGGTTTTGCTTTCCCATGAAGGCAACTTTCTTCCGGACAGCTACAAGAAACTCATCGCCCTGCCGGGTATCGGTCCTTACACGGCCGGCGCTGTTATGAGTATCGCCTTTAACCGGGACTACCCGGTGGTTGACGCCAATGTCGAAAGGATATTTGCGCGAATTTTCAATCTCGACTCCCCGGTCAAAACAGCTGCCAACCAAACCTTTATCCGGCGCCAGGCGGAAAAAATGCTCCCCTCGGGCCAGGCCCGATATTTCAACCAGGGCCTCATGGAACTCGGCGCCCTGGTATGCCTGCCCGCGCAACCCCTTTGCGCCGCCTGTCCGATTGCAGACTGCTGTCAGGCGAAAAAGCTTGATCTGGTGGACAAACGCCCGGTTCTTCCCGCCGGAAAACAAAGCATTGTTATTGAAATGGCCACCGGCATCCTGCGCAGAAACGGAAAAGTGTTGATTCAAAAACGGCGGGAAAACGATGTGTGGGCCAATCTCTGGGAGTTTCCCGGAGGAAGACTCAAGACAGGCGAATCAGCCGAACAGGCCGTTATCCGCGAATTTCAGGAAGAAACGGGGCTGCGCATACGGCACGCCGAAGAAATAACCCGCGTCAGGCACGTTTACATGCATTACCGTGTTATTTTGCATGCCTTTTTCTGCGAAACAGCGGAAAAGGACGAAACAGAACCGGCAATCCATGCCGCCCAAGAGAACCGATGGGTTTTATTTGAGGAACTGGACCAGTTTGCCTTTCCGGCCGGGCACCGGAAATTGATCGATTATTTAGGAAAGAAATCAGAGGGAAAACGGCGAATATCTGAAAACAATTACCGGAGTTGAATCAAAAGGAATAGGATACCACCAGGCCGAGCTTCTTGATCTGGTCGAGCAAGTTGTTCATCTTGACCGGCTTGGTCATATAGGCCTCACAGCGTCCTTCCACATGGGCCTTCATGATGTTTTCCGGATCGCTCAGCGCGGTTATCATGATCACCTTGACCTGGTATTCAGGAATAACACCCATGTCTTCTTCAATCTTACGAATCCGAACCAGGGCATCCTGCCCGTTGAGTTCAGGCATCATGATATCGAGGCAGACCAGATCAAACGGGTCCTTGTCATGGAGAGCCCGGGTGAAAACGTCAATCGCCTCCCGCCCGTTTTCAACGCCATGGGTGGTCCCGACCTCGGACAGCATCTCCTGCAGGATGACCCTGGTCATGACGTCATCTTCGGCAATCAGAATTTTCATGAAACCTCTCCCTGTAAAATCCACCTGAATTTCGCCGGACTCGCAAAAAGTCATTTACACTAATTTTCGACGACAAATCAACAAGTTATCGTGCATTGCACGACTATCGAGCGGCTTTTTGCGAAGCAGTCAATGTGCTCTAGTACATTGTATATGTTAAAGTTTCGGATAAAGCCGTTTTAGTTTTATTCGCGCATCATCTGTTCTAAACTGCCAATCAACCTTAGTCTGGCGGTTATTTCGATCAATGTTCCATGCCGCCACTTCAGCTCGCATCTTCTCGATACAATCAATCCGGCCTGCAAGGCATTGCCGCTTCAATACACTGAGTTCAATCTCTGCTATGTTCAGCCAACTCCCGTGTTTCGGGGTGTAGTGTATTTCAAGACGTTCCGCCAAGCCCCTGGCTTCTTCAGGTGGGAAAGCCGCATAGAGCGAGGCCGTGTCGTGTGTATTGAGGTTGTCCATGACCAAAACTACTTTCTTGGCATCGGCATAACGCTCTTCAAGCATCTCTTTGATGAAATGGGCCCAATCAATCCGTGTCCGCTGTTCAGTAATTTTTACCTTGCGCTTTCCCCCAAGCGGTTCTACCTCAAGTAATATGCTTGCGACCCCATTGCGAACATATTCATCATCCATCAGAACAGGATGGCCAGGGGCTGCCGGAATAGGCTCATGCACCTCCCCGATTAACTGTACACTCGATTCATCCATGCACACAACCGGGAATTCTTGACTATACGGACGCGCATAAACTTCGAGTATATCTTCCATTGCCGCTACAAAACTGGCGTTTTGATCCGGCGGTATCTTCCAGTATTTGCTTTGGTGAGGCTTAAGTTCATTTTTTTTAAAGTGTTACATACCGTCATCGGAGAAACACTCGTTACCATCTTCAGCTCGACCATTTTCTCAGCCAACAGACGTACTGTCCATCGATTTTTACCTTCTGGAGCATCCGAACATGCCAAAGCCAAAAGATGTGCTTCAAATTCTCCTCCGAATTGAATTTCTCGCGGAGGGGTCTCGCGCTCCTTACGTTCAAGGGCGGCAGAAAGACCTTCTTCAACAAATCGTTTCTTTAAGTGTTCTAAACTCCGCGTCGTTGTCCCTAAAGCTTCTGCGACCTGAGTGACAACCCACTTCGGTCCATGTTCCCCCGCATCAAGCAGAAGTAATGCTCGAGCATACAGTACGGTGCGGGCTGCCCTTTTCCCTTTAGTTGAAATAGCCTCCAAATCTTCCCGTTCCTCTTTTGTTAATGTCACTCTGTATCTTGGTGCCATGTCGTCCTCCTTGTATTTTGAAGACGACTATAACAAATATCACGCAAAAATACGAAAACTTAAATTTTACATTGTACTAGTAACAGTTTTTCGTACATTCTTCACTTATTTTTTTAACCTGTTTTCAATGTGTTACTTTGTGGGCTGCGGCAATGGCAATCTCTGCCGCCCGACGCGATGCCCCCCCCTTTCCCAGTTTTTCCCGCACCGCGGAAAGTTCCCGCAGCAGCTGCTCTCTTTTCGCTGAGCCGGGCCAGATCTCCTCCAGTGCCGCACAAAGCTTCACAACCGTCGCATCCTGCTGCATCAGTTCCCGCACCACCTCCTTGCCGGCGATAAGGTTCACCAAAGAACCGAAATCGACATCCACCAGCATGTTGCCGATGAACCAGGTCAAGGGTGCCATTTTATAGGAAACAACCATCGGCACGTCAAGAACGGCAAGCTCCAGGGTTACCGTTCCCGAAGTGGCCAAGGCCAGATCACAGGCGGCCATCAGATCGTAGCGGTTGTCGCTGATAACCCTGATCCCGGAAACGTTGCGGGCAAGCCCGCATTCCTCGAGATCCGCCGCGGTCAGGGTCGGAGCCAGGGGAATGAGCACCGTCATTTTTTCATGAAGCGCTTGCATACCAGCCATCGTTTGCAGAAAAACGGGCAGCATGGCGCGTATTTCCTTTTTTCTGCTGCCGGGCAGCAGGCCGACCAGAACATGACGCGGGTCAATGCCGTGCAGTTCGCAGAAGCGTTCCCTGCCCAGTGTTTTTTTCACCGAATCAAGCAGTGGATGGCCGACATAATCCACCTCAACCCCCCTTTTATGATAAAAATCTTTTTCAAAGGGCAGGATGACCGCCATCCGGTCAACCAGTCGACCGATTTTTTTCACCCGGCCGCTGCGCCACGCCCATACCTGGGGACTGATATAATAAAAAATCGGGATGCCGAGCTTTTTTGCCTTGGCCGCCAGCAGCAAATTAAAGTCGGGATAGTCGATGAGGATGAGCAGATCAGGGGGATTACGGCGCAGTTCGTCTTCGAGGATTTTCTGGGCCTTCCGGATGTCGGCAAGATGGGCCAGGACTTCAACGAGCCCGACGACAGCCATTTTGGCGGCATCATAGAGGATGTCGACGCCCTGTGCGCGCAGTTCCCTGCCGCCCATGCCGCAGACGGAAAGATCCGGGATCATTTCCTTCAAGGCCGCCACCAGATGAGCGCCGTGCAGATCGCCGGAGGCCTCACCGCTGACAATCATCACCCGACGCATAAAGTCTCTTTATACCGGTCATGATGCTCCCGGATCTGGCGGATAATGCGCAGTGCCACCTCCAGAGCCTGCCGCCCTTCCCGGCCGGAAACCATCGGCATCCGCCTTGCCCGCACATTAGCAATGAAATCGGCCAGTTCGACCTGCAACGCGTCCTTTTCCGTGAAACAGAAATGGATAATCTCCTCCCGCGGGTATCCCTCCGGTGTCAGACCGGTTTGCCGCTCGATGACGGTTATCTCCTTGGTGGCATAGTTTACCGTCAGCGAACTTCCCGGCTGATAAATACGCAGGCTGCGCACATTGTCATGGGCAACGCGGCTCACCGTCACATTGGCGGCGCAGCCGTTTTCAAAGATGAGATGCGCGGTGGCGACATCCGTTCCCCCGGTCACCACCGACGCGCCGATGGTATCGATTGACTGAAGCGGCGAAGGGACCACATGGAGAATGATGTCGATGTCATGAATCATCAGATCAAGAACGACATCCACATCCGCCCCCCGGGGCTTAAAGGAATGGACCCGCTGGGATTCGATAAAGAGCGGACAGGTCAGATAATCCTGCATGGCGACAATTGCCGGATTGAACCTTTCGAGATGGCCGACCTGAAGGATCCGCCGGCCGTTTTCCGCCTTTTTGATGAGGTCATCCGCCTCTTCCAGGGTGACGGTCATGGGCTTTTCCAGCATGACATCAACACCCGCGGCAAAACACTCCGTGGCCACCGGGTGATGCATCGGAGTGGGAACGACAACGCTGACCGCGTCAACCAGGGGCAGCAGTTGCCGGTAATCGGCAAAGGCCCGTGTACCGCAAGCAGCAGCCACCTGCCTGGCGGCGCTCAGGACAACATCGGCAACGCCCACCAGCTCGACATTCTCCATGGCCGCATACTTCTGCGCATGAAACTTGCCGAGATAACCGACGCCGATAACACCTACTTTTATGTTTTTCATATTTTTTGTATTTTCATGAAGTTAGCCAACTCAGTAAGTTGGTCGCGAATGCGGCTCAAACACCTGACACGACCTGTCACGCGGCAAAATAGCGCATGGATTTGGTCAAGAGATCCCGCAGAAGATTTCCGAGCAGGTCGCGGATCGGCGCATCTTGTGAAACCGGTCCGTCAAGGATGTTGGTCAAAAAACCTTCTCTCAGACGGGGAAAGGAGGAAAGAACCTCGCTTCCGCCCTGCCCGGCGTCAGCCTGGAAAAATTCCCGGTAACCGGAAAACCGCTCGACAAACACATCGGTTATGGTTTCGCCCAGGGAATTGATGGAGTCATCATCAAGATCCTCCTCCCGGCCGGCGACAATCCTGTCGATTATGGCGACGATAACGGATCGGTTGAAATTTTCAATATCGGCGGTGGAAGGTGACGAAGTGCTGCGCAGATAACAGGTGGTCACCCAGAAGGCGCAGAAGACATCAAATTCATTGGCCTTGACGCCACACCCGGTATGGCTTGCGCCCTTGAGAAAATCGGTCAACCGTTCGGAGGTGACACGGTAAAGGGCAAAAAGCTTCTCGCAGACAGCAACAGGTTCGGTTGACACGCGTGCTCCCATAATCAAACTAAAAGTTGATCTTCCTGGACATGATGCTTTTTCTTTAATGTCTCCGGCTTCCAGGGATAAAAGGTGAAACAGACGGCAACAACAATGGTCAGAAGCAGCCAGCCGACCCCGAAGAGGATCAGCGCATCAGCCGAATAGCCGCCATAGGCCTTGCCCATTTCGCCCATAAAGGCCTGGGCGATAATGACGATAAGAACAAAGGGCGTGAAATAGCGCACGCACAAATCCCACAACAGGGGCAGGCGCACGCCCCCCGCCCGGTTGACATGCTCCCGCGCCGTGCGTGCTTTCAGCAGCCAGCCGACCAGATAACACTCGAAAATCCCCCCCATGATCAACCCGTAATTGGTGATGAAATGGTCGGTGATGTCAAGAATAAGCATCCCGGCCCGGGTGGTAAAAATAATACTGCCCAAAAACCCAAGCAGACAAATGACGCTAACCGTGATCTTCCGCGTCCAGGAAAATTTATCCGTTATGGCGCAGGTCAGGGCCTCGACCAAAGAGATACCGGATGAAAGGCCGGCAACGATGAGCACGAAAAAGAAAATAACGCCGAAAATCGACTGGCCGAAAGGAAGCTGGCGTATCGCTTCAGGATAGACAACAAAGGCAAGCTGCGGCCCCCCCTTGATCACCTCGCTGAAGCCAACCCCCTTGACATGGGCCATGAACCCGACAATGCCGAACACGGCAAATCCGGCGATAAAAGAATAGGTGCAGTTAATCACTGCTGTCCAGACGGCATTGCCGACAATATCCGTTTTTTTCGGCAAATAGCTGGCATAGGTGATCATAATGCCGAAGCCGAGCGACAGGGTGAAGAATATCTGGCCGAATGCCGCGGTCCAGACCGACCAGACATCCGGATCATCAAAATTTTTAAAAATATTAATTTTATCCCAGTCAGCGGAAAGATAGAAATTGCGAATACCGTCGATTGCCCCGTCAAGGGTGAGGGTCCAGCCGACAAGAATAAATGTCAGCAAAAAAAGAATCGGCATGAAAATGGTGCACGCCTTTTCAATACCGTGATTGACCTCGCGGTAACAGATAATCCAGCAAAGAAACCAGACGACAAAGGTTGAGGAAAGGATGGGAATTCTGATGCCGCCGAGATGGAACGGGGAATCCGAGAGCTGCAGGAAGGAGTTGAAGAAAAAAGCCTGCGGATCGGCTCCCCAGGCAAGGTTGAAGGAAAAGAAGAAGTAATTGATGCACCAGCCGATTATCACGGCATAATAGAGCATGATGCCGAACAGGGCGACCGTCGGCATCCACCAGCCGGCCCATTCCCATTTGGAAGATACCCGGGTAAAAGCCAGCGGAGAAGAGCCTTTTTCCCGATGACCTAATGCATATTCCAGGATCATCAGCGGAATACCGGCCAGCAGCAGGGCGCAGAGGTACGGAATCAGAAAGGCGCCGCCGCCATGCTCAAACGTCATGTAACTGAAACGCCATATGTTGCCGAGTCCGATGGCCGAGCCGATAGCGGCGAGCAAAAAACCCAATTTGCTGCCCCAAAGGGCCCGTTGCGCTGAATCAGTCATTTTTTGTCAACCTCACTGCATAGGGCCTTTGAAAGAACCATTCCACATCCAACTATTCCGTTACAGACCGTTACGCCGTTCACCCTATTGTGATGTTGTCGTTGTTTTGGCAAGGGCGTGTGCGTGCCGATTCATGTCATGCGCCTTCTTTTCCCGGCAGAAAGGCTCATTTTATCAGTAAAAGCCACTCTAAATGAAAATAAATCTTTGTCAATAAAGTATGGAATCAGGTAAGATGTTTTGAAAGTACATCTTAACCGTATTGTTTTACTAAGAAAAGAGGTAAAAATTCGATAGCCATGTCCCGGGAAATTTTTCATGCCCTTGTTGCCAGGGAAGAACCTGATAATGTTTTCACCAGGAGAATCGAAGAGCGAAAAATCTCAGATCTTCCTGACCACGACGTGCTGATCAAGGTTCATTTCTCTTCGCTTAATTACAAAGACGCCCTGTCCGCTTCCGGCAACAAAGGTGTTACCAGGCGCTATCCGCACACCCCCGGTATCGACGCGGCCGGAACGGTTGTTGCGAGCAGGTCCGATCGGGTAAAACCGGGTGATGACGTCATCGTCACAAGTTTTGACCTCGGCACCAAGATCCCCGGCGGGTTTGGTCAGTACATCCGCGTGCCGGCTGAATGGATCGTCCCGTTGCCGGAAGGGTTAAGCCTTTTTGAGGCCATGGTTTTCGGAACGGCTGGTTTCACCGCGGCCCAGTCGGTATTGAAGATCGTTGAGCACGGCGTGCAGACGAAAGACGGGAAAATCCTGGTCAGCGGCGCAACCGGAGGCGTGGGAAGCATCTCGGTGGCCATCCTGGCCAAACTGGGCTACGAGGTTGCAGCGGTAACCGGCAAGAGCGAGGAACATGATCTGCTGCGGCGACTCGGCGCACGTCACATCCTCTCCCGCCAGGAAGCGACCGACACCACCAATCGTCTTCTGTTGCGGGAAAAATGGGCGGCATCCATCGATACCGTGGGAGGCGAGATCCTTGCCACGACCATCAAGTCCACCCGATATGGAGGAATCGTTACCTGCTGCGGCAATGTCGCCTCACCTGCCCTGCCGACATCCGTTTATCCCTTTATCCTCCGTGGGGTGACCTTGAGCGGAATAGACTCAGCCACATGCCCTTTTCCCATTCGTTGCAACGTCTGGTCGAAACTGGCCGGAGAATGGAAACTCAATCTGCCGCGCGAAGCCGTCAAGGTTGTCGGCTTGGAGCTTTTAGACAAAGAAATAGAAAGCATACTTCGAGGAAAAACAGCGGGAAGAATCGTCGTCCGGCTGCAGGAGGGCTGATTGCGCCTTCCACACCTCATGAAAGAAAACAATAAACCGCCCGACCACGGCGTTTCGGCATGAAGAATATGGAAGCTGAAAAAAAATACATTCACGATATCGACAAACTGATACCCCGGCCCGATATAGCCCTGGATGTCCTGCAACTGGCCCATGACGAACAGGGAAATATTCAGGAAATGGCAAAAAAAATCGAAATGGACCCGAGCCTTACCGCCAATATGCTGCGGCTTGCCAACTCGGCCTATTTCGGCCACATGCGGGAAATTACCTCGGTGAAGGAGATCATCATCCGCCTCGGCCTGGAAACAGTGAAAATGATCGCCATTACCGGGGCATCGGTCGGTTTGATGAAATCGCCGCAGCAGGCCTACAACCTGGAACCGGGATCCCTCTGGCAGCACAGCCATGCCACCGCGGTGCTTTCCTCCGTAATCGCCAAATATGCCGATATTGAAGATTCGAGCAGTATCTATACCGCCTCCCTGCTGCATGATATCGGCAAGGTAATCTTAAACAGACCGTTACAGCTGGCCATCAGCAACAATAAAAATCTGGGGAGGAAATTCCGCACCTTAATCGAGCTTGAGATGTACCTGCTCGGCACAGATCATGCCAAGGTCGGCATGGCGCTTCTCCGGAAATGGGGCCTTCCCGAGGACATTTACCTGCCGGTGGGCTTTCATCATTTCCAGAAACACGCCAAGGAAGAACAGTTGCTTCATGTCAAGATCGTCAGCCTGGCCAATTTCCTGGTGGAAAGTATCGGCATCCGTTCACTGATGCCCGACGCCTTTAATTTCGATGTCCAGGAGTTCATCGACCAGAATCAGGAATTGCCTGATGTGCCGAATTTCCAGGAGAACATGGAGAAAATCATCAACAAATTCTTTTATCAATACAACGAAACAACAAAACTGACTTAAGATTGAAAAGCCGTCGGCTCCTGCAAATCAGTGCGCCGGAGCAGGGACACCCGGTTGCCGCCTTCCCGCTTTGCCAGATGAAGGGCTTTGTCGGCCAGGGAGAAAAAATCCTCATAATTTTTGCTTTCATCATGGCTGTTTGCCGCAAGCCCGATGCTGATGGAAATCTGCCGGCTGAAGTTGCCGTCCTTAAAAACAAACTGACTCATCTGGGAATGAATATCCCTGGCGATAATTTCCCCTTCCCGGCAGTCGGCATCCGGCAGCAGCACGCCGAATTCATCGCCGCCGATGCGGCCGCAGATATCGGTATTGCGCAACTTTTCCACCAGAATCTCGGAACCCTCCCTGAGCAGATAATCGCCGAATTTCCGACCGCAGGAAAAGTTGATTTCCTTGAACTTGTCGATGGCGATGATCATCAGCACCAGTCCGCTGCCGCGGCGTTCCGCCAAACGAAATTCCCGGCCGAGCACCTCAATGAAATGACGACGGTTGATGAGTCCGGTCAGGTCATCCTTGATCTCAAGTTCGCTGAGTTTGTTCAACATTTTTTTGCAGTCCGTGATATCCCGGCAGACCACAAGACATTGCCAGACAAAACCGAACTCGTCTTTGATGGGATAGGCGGAAATTGAATACCATCGTCCGCCCAGTCGTGGTTCTTGCCTTTCCAGATGAAAAGGTTTTCCCGAATGAAACACCTTACAGGCCGGGCAGTGCGAGACAGGATTGTCCTGGCCGTGGAAAAGATGAAAACATTTTTTTCCGAGCAACTCGTCCTCGTAACCCAGGATGTTGCTGGTTGCCTTGTTGGCCCTGACAATGTTGAATTCCCGATCGATGATATACAAAAGATCATCAAGGACGTTAAACGTTTCCTGCCAGAGACGAAACGGATCAAGATAGCGCCCCAGGCTTTTCGGCGTATTCCCGCCGTTTGCGCCGGATTCAAGCTCCTCTATCCTCCTGCGCAGCTTGACGACGTCTTCGGCCAATTCTTCGCGTGATTTATTACAATATTGCATGACAGCTTGTCCCCTTCCCTGAAAGCTGTTAAGAATAACCTAAAAGAACAACTGACGGCAGCAACCATGACTGTCAGAATTATTGCAAAATAAAACAACCTGTTGGAAAATTCCAGCAATAAATTTCTATTCTTATCTGCATGAAACAAAAAAGAGAATGCCGGAGATGCGGAACCTGCTGCAAAAAAGGCGGCCCTGCTCTCCATGAAGAAGACAAAGTCCTGATCGACAACGGAACAATTTCCCTGCACAACCTGGTGACTGTCAGGCGGGGAGAACCCGCGTTTCACCCCCGCCGGCATGAGGCGGAACCCGTCGGGCACGAGTTTGTCAAGGTCGGCGGTAAAAAGGGAAGCTGGGAATGTATTTTTTATGACGCAGCACATTCGGCCTGCGTCATTCACCAAAACAGGCCGCTGGAATGCCGGCTGCTGGAGTGCTGGGATACGGCGGCAATAGAAAAAATCACGGGCAAGAACTGCCTGGAACGTTTTGATATTCTGCCTGACAACAGTCCCATCAAAGACATCATTGTTCTGCACGAAGAGGTCTGTTCGGCATGGAGGGCGTGCACGCTGCTCAATGAACTTCCGGCGGGCATGCCGCAGCAGGAAATCCAGGAACAGCTGAGCGGCATGATGCGGCAGGACCTGGAAATACGGGACAGCGCCGTTGTCCGGTTCCGGCTCAGTCTGCAGGAAGAACTGTTTTATTTCGGACGTCCGCTCTTTCAGGTTCTGCATCATGCACATCTGCATGTGCACTTTCACGGCGGGACACTCCATCTGGAAATAATCCCGCCCCGGAGCTGACGGCGCGCCGCAGGCCGGGGTTACGCGCCGGCCCCGGCAAAGGAGGCGGCGACGATTGCCTGCGCTTCCCGCTGGATCTGCTTCAGATGATCCTTTCCCTTGAAACTCTCGGTGTAGATTTTATAGATATCCTCGGTGCCGGATGGCCTGGCGGCGAACCAGCCGTTTTCCGTCACCACCTTGAGCCCGCCGATGGCGGCATCGTTGCCCGGTGCCCGGGTCAGTTTGGCGAGAACCGGTTCACCGGCCAGACTGAGAGCCTCCACATCATCCGGAGAAAGATTGGACAAAACCTCCTTCTGTTTTGCCGACGCCTGGGCTTCCAGTCGCTCATAAACCGGGGAACCATGCTTTTGCTCAAGTTCCTGATAATGGTATCCGGGGTCCTTGCCCGTCACCGCGGTGATTTCAGCGGCCAGCAACGCCATGATAATGCCGTCCTTGTCCGTGGTCCACACCGTCCCGTCTTTGCGCAGAAAAGTGGCACCGGCGCTTTCCTCGCCGCCGAAACCATACTCTCCGTCGAAAAGTCCCTGCACAAACCATTTGAAGCCAACCGGCACCTCTTTCACCACCCGCTTGATGCCCGCGGCAACCCGATCGATCATGGAGCTTGACACCAGGGTCTTGCCCACCGCCAGGTCGGCTTTCCAGCCGGGTCGATGGGTATAAAGATAGTTGATTGCCACCGCCAGATAGTGATTGGGATTGAGCAGGCCGAAATGACGGGTAACAATGCCGTGCCGGTCATAATCCGGATCATTGGCCACCGCGATATCAAAACGGTCCTTCAGGGCAATGAGGGAGGCCATGGCGTAGGGAGAAGAACAGTCCATGCGGATCTTGCCGTCCTTGTCAAGGGTCATGAAGGAAAAAGACGGATCGACCCGATTATTGACGACCTCAATATCGAGCCCGAAGGTTGCGGCGATCACGGGCCAGAAGGCAATGCCGGAACCGCCCAGCGGATCAACTCCGATTTTGATGCCGGCGCGCCGGATCGCCTCCATGTCAAGGACATTGGCCAGATCATCGACGTAGGGCTGGACATAATCGATGGCCTGCGCCAGGGGCGAGGCCAGGGCCTGTTCAACGGCAAGACGCTTTACCCCCGTCAGTCCGTCAGCCAGCAACTCATTGGCCCTTTTTTCAATGATTTTGGTCACGTCGCTGTCGGCCGGGCCGCCGTGGGGAGGATTATATTTGAATCCCCCGTCTTCCGGCGGGTTATGCGAAGGAGTGATCACCACCCCGTCGGCCGGGGCGTCGGGGTGCTGCCTGTTCCAGCAGAGAATGGCATGGGAAATCACCGGAGTCGGGGTGTATCCCCTGCCCTGCTGGTAGCGGATTTCGATGCCGTTGGCGACAAAGACCTCAACGGCCGTGGCAAAGGCGGGTTCGGACAGGGCGTGGGTGTCCATGCCGACAAAAAGCGGTCCGTTTATCTTTTTCTCCCGGCGATACCCGGCAATGGCCTGGGCAATGGCCAGAATATGACTTTCATTGAAACTTTTTTTCAAGGAGCTGCCGCGATGCCCCGAGGTGCCGAAGCTCACCTGCTGGCCGTCTTGACCGGCATCGGGGCAATATTGATAATACGCGGCAACTAGCCGAGGGATATTGCATAAATTTTCCTGCAAGGCGGGTTTTCCCGCCCTTGGGTGAAGTGCCATGGATTCCTCCTGTGGATATCAATTACGGCAGGCAAACTTGTCTGGATCTCTTTCCTACAGCCTGCAATACCTGCTTGCAAAAGTCAATAGAATTGACAACAATATCAAGAAGAAAGACAGGATGAACAGCACGGCGGGAAACTCGCGAATAATAACTTTCTTGCAATAAAACCATTATTGCCGCTCTGCCGCTATGATGTTTTGATTATTTATGGTATCTTTTTGAAAGAAGTTCGGCATAAACAAACCGCAATCATCCGCCCATGCATCACGGCATGTGACTGCCGCCTAAAAAAAATAACGGGAAGCCGAAAGATGAAAATATTGACGACTCCGCGCATGGAACGGTGCATTGGCTGCCATTCCTGTTCCCTGGCCTGCGCCAGACTTGTCCACAAGAAAATTTCCTGGCAAACGGCGGGAATCCGGATTCACTCCTCCGGCGGCCTGTCAACCGGGTTCATCGCCAAACACTGTCTTGCCTGCAATCCCGCTCCCTGTGCCGCCGCCTGCCCCACCGGCGCTTTTTCCCAACGCAAGGGAGGCGGTATCGTGGTCAAAAAAAAGCTCTGTATTCATTGCGGGCAATGTGCTCCCGCCTGTCCGGTTGACGCCGTCTTCATCGACAGCAACGGCGAACCCTATGTCTGTATTCACTGCGGTCGCTGCACGGCCTTTTGTCCCCATGACTGCCTTGAAATGAAAGAAATCACCCCAGCCGAAGAGGAGGAAGCGTCATGATCAGAAACCATTTCCGGGTTATGGTTGTCGACCTTTCGGAAAACCGCGGCAAGGTGGTCATTGTCGAAGGACGCGACAGCGAAATCGGCGGCAGCGGTCTGGCCGCCTCTCTTTTCGGCAAATTCGGCAAAGCCGACAGGCCCTGGAACGACGTGGAGCAGCCGATTATTTTCGCCATCGGTCCCTTAACCGGCTATTTCCCCCTGATGAGCAAAACGGTCTGCGCCTTCAAATCCCCCTATCACAACCAGTACACCGAGAGTCATGCCGGCGGGCGCACCGCCTATGCCATGCGTTTTGCCGATTTGGACGCCCTGGTCATCATCGGCCGGGCCGCTGCCCCGTCGTGCATTTCCGTCGGTTCCCGGCATCTGGAAATCAAAAAAGTCGATTTCATGTGGGGCATGGATGTGGCGGAAAGCGGCAAGCTGCTGCGCCGCATGTTCACCGGTTCCGGACACCGCAGCATCATGCGCATCGGTCCGGCCGGAGAAAACGGCGCCGCCATGGCCTGCATCAACGCCGACACCTACCGTCATTTCGGCCGACACGGCGGCGGCGCCGCCATGGGAGCAAAAAACCTGAAGGCCATCGTCATCCAGGGTGATGCCATCTTCCCCGCGCCGGAAGGCAAGAAATATCCGGCTCTTTTCCAGGAGGTTCATACTCAGCTCACCTCCACCGACATGATGAAAAAATATCACAACCTGGGTACCCCGGCCAATCTCAAACCATTGAACAAAATCGAGTCGCTGCCCTGGCGCAATCTGCAGGCCACCTCCGACCCCGCCATAAACGGCATTACCGGCGAGGCCTTCGCCGATAACGCCCTGCTGCGCAACAGCGCCTGCGCCGGCTGCCCGGTGGGTTGCATCCACATCGGTTTTGTCCGGGAAAAATTCATGGAGGACAACCGCTACCTGTACCGCCAGGTGGCCTATGATTACGAGCCCATCTTCTCCTGCGGTTCCATGCTGGGGGTAACCGACACCTTTTCCGTTCTCTCCATCATGGATGAAATGGAAAAAACCGGGCTTGATGTCATGTCCGGCGGCGTCGCCCTTGCCTGGGCCACCGAGGCCTCTGAAAAGGGTTTGATCAGCGAAAAGGAAACCATCCTGCCGCTCAGATTCGGCGCTGCGGAACAGTATAAAAAGGCGGCCGGATTCCTCGGTCGCGGCGCCAATGATTTCTACCGTCTCCTGGCCCAGGGCACCGGCAGGGCGGCGGAACATTACGGCGGCGGAGATTTCGCCTGCGTTCTCGGGCAGGAGATGGCGGGCTATGCCACCGGCGAGGTTTTTTTTGCCGCCCAGTCCCTGAGCTTCAGACACTCCCATCTTGACACCGCCGGATACACCTATGACCAGCAGCATGAAGATCGGGACGTTGAGGATGCGGTCAATTTCCTGATGGAAGACGAGTTGGGCCGCATCGGCCTGAACTGTATGGTGGCCTGCCTCTTTGCCAGGGGAGTCTATACCAACGAGCTTGTGGCGCGATGCCTTGACTCGGTCGGTTATGCCGGTCTTGCCGCCGGTCTCGACCAGGCAACCCGCCATGTCCGGCAACTGCGCTGGCGCACCCGTTTCAGCACCGGCTACGATATTGATTCCGTCATTATCCCGAAACGTTTTTTCAAAATCACGACCTGGAAGGGCCCCATTGACGGAGCCTATCTTGACGCCCTGAAAAAAAGTTATGCTGAACGGATCGTCGCCCTGGCCGCCATGGAAAACCAATGAAAACATATCCGCTCAAACGGGGACGTCGTTATCCTCCCGGCGCGTCATACGACGGCAAAGGAACCAATTTCTGCCTCTTTTCCCGCTATGCCGAGGCAATGGAGCTGCTTCTTTACGCTGATCCATTCAGCACCAAGCCCTTTCAGGTGGTGTCCCTTGACCGCCAGAACAACCAGACATTTTTTTTCTGGCATGTCTATGTTGAGGATCTTCCTCCCGGCACCTGGTATACCTGGAGGGCCGACGGGCTGCGGGACACCGCTGTTTCCGGCAACTGTTTCAATCCGGAGAAAGAGCTGATCGATCCTTGGGCCCGGGTGGTGACGGATAATCTGTGGAAACGGAGCAAGGCGTGCCAGCCGGGGCCAAGCAACGGCCGCAGCATGAGGGCCATGGTTCTTGACCGGCGGGAGTATGACTGGGAAGGCGACAGGCCGCTGCGGCATCGGCCGGAAGACACCATTCTCTACGAACTGCATGTGGGCGGTTTCACAAAGCACCATTCCGCGGGTGTCGCGCATCCCGGCACTTACGCCGGTCTCATCGAAAAAATACCGTATCTCAAAGAGTTGGGAATCACCGCGGTTGAGCTGCTGCCGGTGATGGCCTTTGACGAACAGGATATACCGGAAGGCGCGCGAAGGCTCGGACTCAAGAATTACTGGGGCTACAGCACCCACAGCTTTTTCAGCCCCCATCCCCATTTTTGCGTGAATCCTTATTCCGGGGGACACATCGAAGAATTCAAGGACATGGTCAAGGCGCTGCACAAGGCGGATATCGCCGTGGTTCTCGATGTGGTGTTCAATCACACCGCCGAGGGCGGGACAAACGGCCCCCTGATCAACTTCAAGGGCCTGGCCAATAACGCCTTTTACCATCTTGAACCCCATGACCGCAGCATCTATCGCGATTATTCCGGCTGCGGCAATACGGTGAACTGCAACCACCCCCTGGTTTCGCGATTTATTGTCGAATGTCTCGAATACTGGGTGCGGGAAATGCACATCGACGGCTTCCGTTTTGATCTGGCAAGCATTCTGGGCCGGGGCATGGATGGGCAACCCGACCAATTCGCCCCGGTGATCTGGAGCATCGAGCTTTCCGGTGTGCTGGCCGGCACCGGACTGATCGCCGAGGCATGGGACGCGGGCGGACTTTACCAGGTCGGCGGTTTTCCCGGGTTCCGCTGGGCGGAATGGAACGGCAGGTATCGTGACGTCACCCGTCAATTCGTCAGAGGAGACCAGGGGCTGACCGGCGAAATGGCCACCCGCTTCTGCGGCAGCAGCGACCTGTATGAACCCTCGGGCCGGCTGCCCATCAACAGCATCAACTTCGTCACCTGTCATGACGGGTTTACCCTGTGGGATCTGGTCAGCTATAACAAAAAGCACAACGAAGCCAACGGCGAAAAAAACCGCGACGGCTGCAACAACAGCCTGAGCTGGAACTGCGGCCATGAAGGAGAAACAAAAGACGAGGCCATCCTCGCCCTGCGCCGGCAGCAGGCCAAAAACTTCATGGCGATTCTGCTGCTCAGCCATGGATTGCCGATGCTGCTTGCCGGAGACGAGGTGCTGCGCAGTCAACAGGGCAACAACAACTGCTATTGCCAGGACAACGAACTTGGCTGGTTTGACTGGACCCTGACAAAAAAGAATGAGGACATGCTGCGCTTTGTCCGGGAAATGATCGCCTTTCGCAAACGACACCGCTCTCTCATGCGCCGCCGCTTTGTCACGGGATTGAAAAACCCGGATGACCGCGTGCCGGATATTATTTGGCACGGCAGAAAGGTCAATGAACCGCCCTGGCATGATCCGGAGGCCACCCTGCTGGCCCTGACCCTGGCCGGTTCGGACGACCAGGAAGAAGACCTGCACATCATCTTCAACATGGGAGGGAAAGCGGTGAAGGTGGAGCTGCCGGAAATCGAAGCGCGCACGTGGTACAGGGCAATTGACACGGCGGCGCCGAGCCCCGATGATATCAGGCAAGCCCCGGCGCAGAAAGCGGTCGGGCAACAAGTCTGCACGGTGCAGGCGCGCAGCGTGGTGGTGCTGGAAGGCCGGGGGTAGGAATCAAAGCCAGATCACATCGGCCGGGTCAAACGATACCAGCACCCTTTGCCCCGGCAGCCATTGTTTTGCGACAAGAAATTCTTTTTCCGCGCTGACGGCAAGAGAGAGTTCCCCGCATTTGATCTGCAGGCGAATCCCCCCGTTTGTCGACTCCTGAAAAATCGCTGCGATTCTGCCGGACACCATGTTTTCCGTCACCCCACCCTCTGCACCGTCAAAAAGGGTTATGCGGTCGGGGGGGATCAGACAACTGTCGGAAATCCCCGGAGCTGAGAGATGAAGCAGTTGGCCGTCAGCCAGCCGCTTGCCGTATTTGCCGCCGGGAAAACCCTCCCAGGGGCCGTACAAAATATTTTCGTCCCCGTATTCCAACATCCTGCCGTTATGAAGAAAGAGGATGCGGTCACAGATATCGCTCAGCCAGGAGCGATTGTGACTGGCAATAACAAGGGTCGTCCCCCTTTCCCGACGCGCCATGACGATCGCCTGCCGTATCCTTTCCGCGCTCTGCACATCAACGCTTGCCGTCGGCTCATCAAGCAGCAGACAATCCGGTTTCAGGGCGAGCCGCGCCGCCAGGGCCACCCGTTGGGCCTCGCCGCCTGAAAGCTCAAACCAGTGTCGCATTGCAAAGGAGGCGGGAAGCCCGACCAGCTCAAGGGCGGACTCAACCTCGTGCCGTATATTTTTCTCACCCCGCAATCTGAGTCCGTAAGCAATGTTGTCAAAAACCGACCGCTTCAGCAAATAGGGCTCCTGGCACAGCAACGAGACACGGAAACGAACCTGGTCGCTGAAGGGCACCGCGTTCTTGCCGTGAAACAGCACGGTGCCGGTGCCGCTTTTTTCAACAAAGCCGAGGATTTTCAACAAGGTGGACTTGCCGCTGCCGTTTGGGCCGGCAAGTCCGACGATTGCGCCCTGTTCAATCTCCAGATGCGGAATATGCAGAATCGGCCGGCCGTTGTAGGCATAAGCGACATTGGACAACTCGATGATATGTGTCATCACACGCCTCGCCGTCGCAGAAACGACAGGGTGAAATTGACCCCAAAAGCCATGAGCAGCAGCACGAGACCCAGGGCGATGCCCATGGCGAACTGCCCCTTGTTTGTTTCCAGGGCAATGGCGGTTGTGATGGTGCGGGTGTGCCATTTGATATTGCCGCCCACCATCATGGAAATGCCGACCTCGGTCAGCACCCGGCCAAGGGCGGTAACAGCGGCGACAAGAATACCGAATCGCGCTTCCCGCAAACTGGAGAAAAAAACCTGCCCGGCCGATGCGCCGAGAGAGATAAGGGTCACCCGCAATGAGCGGTCGAGACTTTCAACCGCGTTGGCGGTAAGAGCAATGACAACCGGCAAGGCGAGTATTGCCTGACCGATGGCGATCCCCTCCAGGCTAAAAAGCAGTCCCATTTCACCGAATGGGCCGCGGGAGGAAAGAAAGGCATACACCAGCAGGCCGATAAAGACAGTGGGCAGGGCAAGGAGGGTGTCAACCAGGAGACGAACGACGTTGCGGCCGGGAAAGGCAAAAAAACCGAGCAGGTAACCCAGGGGGATGCCTGCCGCAAGGCTCGCCGTCATGGACCAGAAAGACGCCCTGATGGTTGCAGCTACGGCGGAGTAAGTTTCGGCATCTCCCTGCAGAAGAAGCTGCAATGCCTTGATGAACCCTTGTAGTATAAAATCCATTTATTTCCTGATTCGTTTTTTTTGCACCGGCCTTTATCGACAACGTAACCGGAATCAACACGAAATAGCAGATTCGCCTCGGCATGACAAGATTCTTTTTTTTGCGGCCTGTTCACCCTCTCCTTGGTGAAGTGAGTTGTCGCGGCCTCTTTGCCGCAGGCCGTTAAAGCGCGTTACATTCCAACAGTGAACATTGCCTCCAGGTCATGGCGAGAATAGGCTTTAAAGGCGAGCAATGTTTCTGTTTTCAAAATGAAACTGATACCCAGCAATTTGTTGGTAACAAGATGCGCCAGGTCTTCATTGGATGGGACCCTGGCGATGGCGATAATGTCATATTTGCCGCTGACGGAATACGCCTCTGAAATTCCGTCGATTTCCGCCAATTTTTCCGCGACTTCGTTGATTTTTGTTCTTTCCGCCTTTATGAGAATAATGGAAGTTACCATGTGTGCTCCTTATAGATATTTTATTTTTGTTTGAAATTTGGAACCAGAGAACCGCGGCCGGACACTAACGGCGACGCGATCCGCCTAATATGCCGCCCAGCACGCCGCGCAATATCTGACGGCCGATCTGGCTGCCGATGGTTCGCACGGTCTGTTTGGCCAAGGTTTCCACCATGCCCTGGCGACGACTGGTGCCCCACAGCAAGTCGCCGATCATCCCTCGGCCTCCGGACGACTTTTCCGCCTCGGCCTGTTTCGCCCCCGCCTCGGCGGTTTCCTTTTCCATGGCCCGGCGGTTCAGGATCTCGTAAGCAGATTCGCGGTTCACCGGCGCGTCATACTTGCCGCCCAGCGGACTCCGCGCCCGCACCGCCATTCGTTCTTCCGGCGTAATCGCCCCTATCCGGGAACGCGGCGGACAGATGAGCGTCTGCTCCACCGGCATCGGCACGCCTTTTGCCTGAAGGGTGGAAACCAGCGCCTCGCCGACACCCAGTTGGGAAATGACCTCGCTGACCTTGAGTTTCGGGTTGGCGACAAAGGTTTCCGCCGCTGTTTTCACCGCCTTTTGGTCACGGGGGGTGTAAGCCCGCAGCGCATGCTGGATGCGGTTGCCGAGCTGTCCCAGGATTTCGTTCGGCACGTCATCAGGGAATTGCGAACAGAAATAGACCCCGACGCCCTTTGAGCGGATAAGCCGAACCACCTGTTCCACCCGCCGGCGCAACATCGGCGGGGCGTCATCAAAGAGCAGGTGGGCCTCATCAAAGAAGAACACCAGTCTGGGCTTGTCAAGGTCGCCCACCTCGGGCAGATTCTCGAAGAGCTCCGACAGCAACCACAAAAGAAAGCTTGCGTACAATCGCGGTTTCAGAATCAGCTGGTCGGCGGCAAGGATGTTGATGATGCCGCGACCGCTGAGGTCGGTACGCAGCAAGTCGTTGATATCCAGGGCGGGCTCGCCGAAGAAGTCCTTGCCGCCTTCCCGTTCCAGCGACAGCAGGGCGCGCTGCACGGCGGACACGGATTGCGTGCTTACCAGGCCATATTGCGTCGACACCTCCTGACGATTGTCGGCGATGAAAGCGAGCAGGGCGCGCAGGTCGTCGAGGTCAAGCAACAGCAACCCCTGATCGTCCGCCAGCTTGAAGGCAATCTCCAGCATCCCGGCCTGGGTCTCATTGACCTCAAGGATCCGGCCGAGCAGGCTCGGGCCGATTTCGCTGATCGTGGTGCGGACGGGATGGCCGGCCTTGCCGAACACGTCCCAGGATATCACAGGGTTCGCCTCATTGACGTACCCTTCAATACCGATTTGGGCAACACGCTGCCGGATCCTCTCATTGGTGACACCGGCCAGCGCCAAGCCGGAGACATCACCTTTGACGTCAGCCATGAACACCGGCACACCCAAACGCGAAAAGCCCTCAGCCAAGACCTGCAAAGAAATAGTCTTGCCGGTGCCGGTGGCTCCGGCGATCAGCCCATGGCGGTTGCCGTATCCGGCAAGCAAATGAACGGGCTGCTCGCCCTTGCCGATAAGTATCTGGTTCATGCACGCCCTCCTGTGTGACGATAAAAAATTCCGTTTCGTCCGGGTTTAATCCACTCGTAAAAAAGTGTCCATTTTTATCTTGCCGCCTCATTTCAGGAAAGATCCTTTTCAGGGACGGTAAATCGCATCGTTTACGCCTTCCAGCCGAGCACGGCCGTGACGGGGTAATGGTCCGACGGGAAGAGGTTCCCGTCGCGTGCATGGTCGATCCACGCGTCCAGCACCCGGAAATGGCCGGAGACCAGGATCCAGTCGATGGGCGCCATCGCCTCAGCCCGGCCAAAGGCGTGAAAGGTGGCTTCATTTTCCGCGTCCGGATGGACCTGCCGGAAGGCGTCAATCAGCGCGCCGGCACCGGTCAGCAGGCTGTAGGCGTTGGAATCCTTGGTGGCATTGAAGTCACCGGTGACGATGAGCGGCGTCTCCCGCCGGATCCGGTCGAGCCATTGCCGCAGGCAGCGGGCGTCGCCCTCGATGGCCGTCGGTTCGTAATCGAAATGGGTGTTGACATAGGTCAGTACCGCACCGGTGGACCGGCAGGCGAGTCTGGCCCAGCTCACCGTACGGGGATAGACGCTGCCCCAGCTCTTGCTGCCCGGAACCTCCGGGGTCTCGCTCAGCCAGAAGCACCCCGTGTCGAGCAGCCGGAAGGCCGACCGGCGAAACAGAAGCGGCGCCATCTCCAGCGCCGTATCTCCGGGACCTTGCCGATGGATGCCGAGGAAATGATAGTCCGGCAGATTCTCACGGACGAAATCGGCCTGGCTGTCGTCACGGCACTCCTGGAGTCCGAGCAGATCAGGGCCAAAGGCATGGATTCTGGCAAGGGCCAGGGACTTGCGGTTGTTCCAGTGATTTTCCCCATCATTGGCCAGGCCATAGCGGATATTGAAACTCATTACCTTGATCATGGCGCGTTTTCCGTCGCTCAAACCGCCTGATTCCCGGCCCGTTGCAGGGCGGCGCGTATGCCGGTGAACTGCTCCGGCCTGCCCGGATCGGGGAAAAAACCCTGTTCCACGCAGTCCCGATAGCTCCACTCCGGGGTGGTTTCGGTGCGGTAAGTCCAGAAGAACCAGCCGGCGTATTTTTCAAAGGTCAGCAGTTGGGCGGCGGCGTAGCCGCGGTAGGCCGCCGACATCTGGAACTCGTCCATTGCCTCCAGGGCATGGTTGAAGGGCCCCTCCGCCCAAAGGGAAACCACCTTCAGATTCAGCCCCAGGCTCCATTCGCCGCAATAAACCTGATAGCCCGACTCACGGATAATCTCGTCCGCCTCCTTGCGCCATTCCACGGCGCTCTTCCTGATATGGCCATAGATGTCCATGTCGATGTCGTTTCGTACAAAGCATTGATAGCGATGGATATCAATGGCCACGTTGCGGAACTCCGGCTCCTGGAGAAACCCCGCATACTCCCGGAAGCTGCGGAAACCGTCGTGGAAAACCACCGTCACCCGCTCGGCCGGGCAGTGGCGGCGGATGCGGTGATAGGCGTCGGCGGTAAAACGCTTCAGCAGATCGGTAGGGATATCCCAGCGCGGCTCGTTGAGCGCCTCGATGCCGTGCAGCGCCGGATGATCGGCGTAGCGCTCGGCCAGACGCTCCAGCACATCCAGGGTGTGGGCGATGTACTCCTCGCTGGTATGCCACTCGCAGACACCCATCATGCCGCCGTTATCGAAACCGTTCTGGCAGCCCGGCGCGGCATGCAGGTCAAGAACCACCCGCAGGCCGAGCTCCCCGGCCCACTGGAAGACCTTGTCGACAATGGCAGGCCCCCCCTCCACAAAGGGATAACGCACCTCCCCGTAGCGGCGATGATAGGGGTAGTCCTTGCCGAACAGCCAGTGGCCCACCGGCAGGCGCACGGCATTGATGCCGGCACGCTTGAGCCAGGCGAAGTCGTCGCGGGTGATAAATGTGTTCCAGTGCCGGTGCAGGCGCCGCGTCGCCTCGGCCTCGCCCAGCTCGACGCAGTAGGAGGTCTCGTCAGTGGCCTTCAGCCCGGCGAACAAACTGGGAGTGATCCACTTTTCCAGCACCAGCCAGCCGCCGAGATTAACACCGCGAAGTTTGCCGCCGCTTTCGTGAACCGTTGGGGTCGTCATGGAAGGTCTCCTGAAGTAGAAAGTTACAGTTCCAAACGGCGCGAAAAGAACGCGGCGCCGTTGGGCATGTGGGTAATGGCGAGCAGGGTGGCATCGGGGAGCTGTTCACAGATCAGGCGCAGCATCCGTTCCTCGTCCATGGGATCCAGGGAGTCGAAGGCCTCCTGCAGGAATATCCACTGGGGACGGTTGAGCAGCAGACGCACCATGCCCAATCGTTGCTGCTCCCCCCGGGCCAGGGTATGAACCCAGTTTTCTTTTTGATCGAGCTGATCGATGAGGTTTTCAAGGCCCGCCAAACGCAGCGCCTCCTCAATTTGTTCCTGGGAAAAGACCCGGCGGGAGGATGGGTAGCAGATGGCGTTGCGCAGGGTGCCGGTGGGCAGATGCGGCCGGGGCGGCATGAAAAAGAGGCGGCCCTGGCTGGGGAGTTCGATGACCCCGCTGCCCCAGGGCCGTATCCTGGCAATGGCGCGGAACAGCTTTGCCCCGGTGTAGGCATTGCCGGTGATCAGGACATGTTCGCCCTTGCCGATCTCCATGTTGATTTCCTTGGTCAATACCGGCCCGTCGTATTTGGCGATACGGAGATTGCGGAAGGCCAGGATCGGCCGATCAACGCATTTCACCTGGATCCAGTGGTCCGGTTTGGCAAGTTCCGCGTCCACATCATCCATCGCCTTCAACAAACTTAAAATACGTTCCACCGAGGCACGCCATTCGGCGATCTCGCCCGCGTTGTTGACCGGCCAGGAAAGGGAGGAGACCATATGCTGGAAGGCCTGGGCCGACTGCATCAGTGCGCCCAGGGAGATTTTCCCCAGGATATAGCGGGGAGCGGAAATCAGGATCGGAAAGGCCATGTTCAGCTTGCCGTAACCACTGCCGAACATCAGGATGTTTCGCCATGCCGCGCTTTGCGCGTCCCATACCACCCGAATTTTGTTAAACAGCTCACGAAATTGCTGCCGCTCATAGGCATTGGCATGGATCAGGGCGATGGCCTGGCTGTTTTCCCGCGCCTCCAGCAAACTGGCGCGGAAGTCCGCCTCCGCCGACTGCCTTGCATTGGTGGCGCCGGTCAGGGGCCGACTCACCCGCCAGCCCAGCCAGGAGGCAAGCGCCGAGTAAATGATGGCGATCCAGACCAGATGGCCGTAGATGGGAATCCGGGCAAATCCCAGGTCGAGGGTCACCACCCCGGAGTGGGACCATAGCACCTCGGTAAAGCTGATCAGCAGCAGAATGCTGTAAAACAGCGAATGACACAAAACGACCGCCGATTCACAGGCCACCCGGCAATCCTCGGCGATGCGGCCATCCGGGTTGTCGTGTTCGCCCGGCATATGGGAGATCAGGTAGTGGCGGCCGTCCTTCATCCAGCGGGAGCAGACATACTCGGTGAGCCAGTCGCGCCAGGAGATCTGCAGATTTCGCTTGATAACCAGGTGCGATCCGGTCACCGCCATGCCGGCGACAAAAAGGATCGCCAGCATGCCGATCTGGATCATGAGATCGCGCATCGAGTGCTGCTCCAGGGCGTCAAACAAATCCGCGCTCCACTGCGTCAGCAGCACCGCCATGGCGTTTTGCATGAGGGTGAGAAGCGCCAGCAGGAAAACGGTGACCCGCACCTTCAGCTTTTGCTTCGAGCACCAGAACTGCTTGGTCAACCGAAGAAATTCGACAAAAAAAGAGCGGGATTCAGACATATGGGTTCAGGACTCGGCAAGTGAAGTGCCGCCGACCAGCGGCGATGGCTTCTTTGTCGGCATGGTCAGGAATAGGTAATGGCTGGAACATGGAAGGCTCCCGCGAGTTAAATTTCTTGTTGTGTCAGGGTAGGTAATGCATCCAAATAGCGTTTTACCGTTGCCCCGCTGAATCCATTTCCCCGGATGACCTCCCGGTAAAAAAAGGCGCTGGGCTTC
Source organism: Desulfobulbaceae bacterium DB1 (assembly GCA_001914235.1). Lineage (NCBI taxonomy): Bacteria > Pseudomonadati > Thermodesulfobacteriota > Desulfobulbia > Desulfobulbales > Desulfobulbaceae > Desulfobulbaceae bacterium DB1. Next base: position 26,682 of record MQUF01000008.1, on the reverse strand, counting down.
GGTGTGCGCCGGAAGGTGGCAAAATCCACCGCCACCAGGCCGAAACGGGGAATGAAGGAAGTCCATTCGTAATTATCCATGAGCGACCAATGGAAGTAGCCGCGCACATCCACGCCGCGCTCCATCGCCTCGTGCAGGGCGGAGAGATGCAGCGCCAGGTAGACGATGCGAAAGCGGTCATCAACGGCTGCGCAGCCGTTTTCGGTGATAAAGACCGGATAGTCGCGCAGGCGCTCCAGGTTGGCGATCAGCCCTTCGGGATACATCTCCTCCAGATAGAACGGCATCGGCACCATCTTCAACTGCTTGTGATGGAGCCGGGGACCGTTCAAACCGGCACGACGGGCATCGACCATGTTGCGGGTGTAGTAATTGACCGACCAGAAATCGAGGGCGCCCTTTACCTCGGCATCGTACTCGGCATCGACGCCCGGATAAACCAGTTCGCCGGTGCGCAGGGCGTGGAAGAAAAACTCATTGGTGGCAAAATCGGCGAAATCGGTCATGCGCCGGTCCAGGGTATCGTGGAAGCGGCGCGGGAACCAGTGGATGAAGGCGTGGGCGCTGCTCACCGGGGCGGTCGAGTGCTGCTTGATCAGGTGGTAGCCCATGGCATGCACCCGCAGCATGGTGAACTTGAGGGGAGCAATCGACGGCCCGGCCGTCAGCCCACCCCAGAGATTGAACTCATTGATCACGTTCCAGCCGCTGACAAGGGGGGCGATCTTGGGCACGAGAAAATTGAGATAGCGCTCGAAGAAGCGACGGTTGTCGGCCTTGCCGAAGCCCCCCAGCCGGTCGAACCAAAGGGGCTGGGTGAAATGATGAAGGGTGACGAAGACCCGGATACCCTTGCCCGCCAGGCGCTCCAGGAGATCAAGGTAATGAGCCGCGCCATTGTGATCCCACTGTCCTTCCAGGGGCTCGATCCGGCTCCACTCGATGGACATGCGATAGGCCTGGTGGCCCAGGTCCGCGATCAGTTCCACGTCCTCTTGATAAAGGCGGTAGTGATCGCAGGCCTTGCCGGAGGGGGCGCGGATCGTGCGCTCCGGATCCTCCTTGTAGAAATCCGGCAGCTGCTCATTGTGCCACGCCTGGGAATGAATATTGTCGCCTTCGATCTGATGCCCGGCGGTGCCGCTGCCCCACAAAAAACCTTCAGGGAAATGAATGGCCGGCAAGCTGAAGATGTCGTACATAATGAGACCCTCGGATTATCTCGACAAGCCGAAGCCGTGGTTAATGACCATGCGACGATAAGAAATCGTTTTTCCGGCCGGCATCCAGCCGCTCTTCATCGGCATATAATTACTCGCATCAATGGCTGATTGATTGGGAAAGAAGATTTGAGGAGAATAGTAATATAATTGAAAAAATAACTCCCTGAAAATTTGATGGTTTTCAACTGAAGATTCCTCTTTTCACTTGCAATGAACCCTTCCCGGCTGCAATCATCCTTTGACCGGAGTGGTGTCAAATGCTCTGTGCAACCACAAATCCATGTCAGGCGTGACAGCTCCATGCTCATTTATAATTTTTGATAAGGTTTTGCGCGAAACGCCCAACGCTAATCCGCTTTTTTGGCCAGGGTCTTGATGATATCGTTCTTGCCCACGATGCCCACCAGCTCTTTTCCCCTGAAAACAGGAATGGTATGCACCCCCTTTTCACTCATGATGGAAGCGATTTCATCAATCGGCGCATCTTCATTGATGGAAACCACCTTTTTACTGCAGATGTCCCCCGCCGTGGTGCCGGTCATCTTGCTGAGCTCCTTTTCCACCTTGGCCCCGCTTTCCAGCATGATGACCGAATCAAGGAAAGAGATCATGGTGGGGATATGAATTCTTTTGGTCTGATCAATCAGATCATTTTCCGTGACAATGCCGATCACGGATCCTTCCGCGTCGACAACCGGTGCTCCGCTGATTTTGCTGTTCCACAAAAGGGTCGCCAGCCCCTCCACCGGCATGTCGGGATTGACGGTGATCACCTTGGTTGTCATGATATCTTTTGCTGTCAGCATTGTTCCTCCACGTGAATTGTTTTAAATTTCAGCTTGCCGATCCCGGGGTTGACAATTGCTTCATCACTCCGGGTACTTTTCCGGCAACTTCGCTTGCCAGATATCCGCACCCCATCTCCTCCGCCAATTTGTCCGCGGCAAGGCCATGAACAAAGACCGAAAGGCAGCATGCCTGCCAGGGGGAAAGTCCCTGGGCCAGCAAACCGCCGATCATGCCGCAAAGCACATCGCCCATGCCCCCTGCCGCCATGCCGGGATTGCCGGAGGAATTAAGCGCCACCCTGCCGTCAGGGGCCGCGATGACCGTTCCCGCCCCCTTTAATACAACATGGCAGTTTGCTTTTTCGGCCAGTTCCAGGGCGGCACGGATACGGTTCTGCTGGACCTCCTTGCTCGTCACACCGGTCAATCTGGCCATTTCCCCGGGATGCGGGGTCAGAATGCGCGGTCCGCCGCATCCCCGGCTCAGCAGGGCGGGCGCAGCGGCCAGTCCATTCAATCCGTCGGCATCAACCACCAGGGGAATGGCGGCCTGCTGCCAGATTCGCTGCACCAGTTCCTTTGTTCCGTCGTCCATGCCGAGTCCCGGACCTATCACCATGGCCTGCTTGCCCTGCATGGCACGGGTAATTTCATCATAATCGGCAATGGCCGGGGCGCCGTCAACACCACCGGTGACGGGAACGGTCATGGCCTCGAACAGCGCTGACTCATAAATTGCATTCAGTTTCCGCCCGACACAAAGACTGACAAGTCCGGTGCCGATGCGCAGTCCGCCCAGGGCGGCGAGAAGGGCGGCGCCGGTTTTCCCCAGGGAGCCGGCCACCACCAGCAGATGACCAAAGGTGCCCTTGTGGCTGTTCAGCCCCCTGGCAGGCAGAAACGAGCCGACCATGTCCCTGTCGATCAGTTCGTATCGCAAACCCGCCTGTCCGACGATGCGGGCCGGGATGCCGATATCGACAATTTCAAGCGCACCGACCATCTCCTTGCCGGGGTAAACAAACTGGCCCGGCTTGGCCACCCCATAGGTTACAGTGAGATCGGCCCGGATCGCAACGCCCAGGATACGGCCGCTGTCGCTGTCGATTCCGCTCGGCATGTCAACGGAAACCACCGGGCACCCCGCCCGGTTGATCGCCTGCACCGCGGCGGCAAAATGACCGGTTACTTCCCGTTTCAGACCAATGCCGAAAAGGGCGTCGACAATGACGTCGCAGCAATCGAGTTGCAGATGGGTCGCATCCGCCTCGTCAAGCAGAAGATGCACGGAAACGCCGAGCCTTTTGACGATTTCCAGATTGACCGCCGCATCCCCTTTGATTTTCCCGCTCTCGACAAGGAGATAGACCGTCATTTCCGCTCCCGCTTCCAGGAGATGACGGGCAATGACAAAGCCGTCCCCGCCGTTGTTGCCGGGTCCGGCAAAAACCGCGACTTTTTTTCTTTCCATCCGGCCGAAATATCGCAGCAGCAGGGATACCGTTTCCCGGCCCGCGTTCTCCATCAGAACCAGACTCGGGATGCCTGTTTTCACAACAGCGGCACCATCGATTTCCTGCATCCGGCGGGCCCGGGCAAGCTTCATGAAATCACCATGAGAAAGTATTCATTTTTTTTTGAAATGTATGGTAAAAAGACAGAGTTTGCACATTGCGGGAACAGCAACATCATACCCGTTCTTTTCATCTGTCGGTGTCTTAATTTTAATGGATGCGCCGTTGTGCTCAAAGAAAAAATATGAACTTTGCGCCATTTTACATGTAGCCTCTTGACTTTATTAATAACATCAGAATATTATGCGCCATTGTCAGCGCTTGAACAGCCGCTCATAAAAGTCGAAAAACACGAAAATCGAACAGGTTACACTTGCAAAAACCAGAAAAGGAGCAGTTTCACGATTCCATGTAAATATCAGCTTTTGCCTACCTAAAACCTGATGACCTTGCCGGTCGTCGAAATTGTTTTTCCCTGTTTTTTGCCGCCGGCAACCGTCACTTTCTGACAACGGAGGATTTCATGCAGGATATTAAGATGATTCGCAATGTTGCACTGTTTGGCCATGGAAAAAGCGGCAAGACTTCCCTGGCCGAAGCTTTGCTTTTTACAGCGGGCAAGACAAATCGTCTGGGCAAGGTTGATGACGGTTCATCAATCATGGACTATGAACCGGAAGAAATCCAGCGGAAACTCTCCATCAGCAATTCCTTCAATAATCTCACCTGGAAAAAACACCAGATTTTTCTCACCGATACCCCCGGCGACGACAACTTTATCAATGAAGCGAAATTCGCCGCCCGTGTGGCGGATAATGCCGTTTTCACCATCGGTGCTGTTTTGGGGGTCAAGTACCAGACAGAAAAAATTGCCGCCTTTATCAAAAGCACATCGCTGCCCACCTTGATTTTTCTCAACAAGATGGACCGGGAACGGGCCGATTTCGAAAGGGTCATCGGCGAAATCAAAGCACGCCTGCCGCAGGATCCCGCCCTCATCTACCTGCCCATCGGCGCGGAAAGCGATTTCAAGGGCGCGGTTGACGTCATCAAGGGTTGCGCCTGGTTCTTTACTCCGGACGGCAAGGCAAAGGAAGGCGCTGTTCCCGACGACATGAAGGACGATGTTGAACTGGCCCTTGCGCAGTTGATGGAGCAGGTGGCTGAAACCGATGACGAGCTGGTGGAAAAGTTCCTGGAGGAAGGTGAACTTGATAAAAATGAACTGGTGGCCGGCCTGAAAAATGCCGTTCGAGCCGGACAGCTTGCGCCGGTCATCCCCGGTTCGGCCACGGCAAACCTGGGAACGGAACTGCTGCTGAACGCCATCGCCGAGTATCTTCCCTCACCGGATGAAAGACCGAGCCAGGTCGGCAGCCATCCCCAGACAGGGGACATCATTGAAATGCAGCCGTCCATCGATGCACCTTTTTCCGCCCTTGTCTTTAAGACCACCGCCGATCCCTATGCCGGTCAACTGACCATCTTCAGGATCTTTTCCGGCACGTTGACCGGGGATTCCTTTTACAATGCCAAAAAGGATGTCATTGAAAAATACAACCAGCTTTTGGTCCTTGAAGGCAAGGAAGTCAAACCCATTGACACCGCATGTCCCGGCATGGTGGTCGCCCTGGCAAAACTGAAAGAAACCTCAACCGGCGACACCCTCTGCACAAAAGACAACCCCCTTGTCTACGAAGGACTCGACTCGATCAAACCGGTCATGTCTTTTGCCGTCAGCCCGAGTAAAAAGGATGATGAGGATAAGCTCTTTTCCTCCATTTCCAAGATGCTTGAAGAAGACCCGACCCTGATGCTCACCCGCGACCCGCAAACCAGGGAAATCCTTCTTTGCGGTGTCGGCCAGGTCCATCTGCAGGTGCTGGGAGACAAAATAAAACGGAAATTCGGGGTGGAAATGCAGCTTCAGGCGCCCAAGGTTCCTTACAAGGAAACCATCAAGGGCAAAGCCAGGGTGCAGGGAAAACACAAAAAGCAGTCCGGCGGCCGCGGTCAGTTCGCCGATTCCTGGATCGAAATGGAACCGCTGCATCGAGGTGGCGGCTTTCAGTTCGAGGATAAGATCGTCGGCGGCGTCATTCCCCGTCAGTATATTCCCGCCGTGGAAAAAGGTATTATCGAGGCCATGGAAAAAGGGGTGATTGCCGGTTATCCCGTGGTGGACATCAAGGTCGCCCTGGTGGACGGTTCCTATCACGCCGTCGACTCCTCGGAAATGGCCTTCAAGATTTCCGGCTCCCTGGCCTTCAAGAAAGCAGCCCAGGAGTCAAATCCGATCCTGCTTGAACCGATCATGAACATGACGATTTACATGCCCAAGGAGTGCGTGGGTGATGTCATCGGCGACCTCAACGGCAGACGAGGCCGGGTCATGGGCATGGACTCCGGCAACAACGCGGAAATCGTCACCGCCCAGGTACCCATGGCCGAAATGCTGGGCTACGCACCCGACCTCACCTCCATTACCGGCGGCAGGGGCACCTACGAATATGAATTTTCCCATTATGAAGAGGTTCCGGCGCAGATTGCCGATAAAATCATCGCCGCAGCCAACAAGGAAGTTTAACGGAAGGATATGAAATCAACCGCTTACACGTGCGCGGTCTTGACCGTCAGCGATAAGGGATCACGAGGAGAGCGGGTCGACACCAGCGGCCCCCAGTTGCAGAAACAGCTTACCGGGGCGGGTTTTCTCGTTGTCGATTACACCATTGTCCCGGATCAGCCCGACATGATCCGGGAAACCATCCTGCAGTGGGTGGACGAGGACGGCATCGACCTTGTCGTTACCACGGGGGGCACCGGAGTCAGCCCCTCGGACCGGACCCCCGAGGTAACCAAGGATCTGCTCGACTGTGAACTGCCCGGCTTCAGCGAGGCCATGCGCATGGCAAGTTTCGCCAAGACACCTCATGCCCTCATCTCCCGGGGAGTATGCGGCATCAGGGAGGAAAGCCTGATCATCAACCTTCCCGGCAGTGAACGAGGTGCCCGGGAAAATCTCGAGGTCGTGCTTCCCGCCGTAAATCACGCCATATACAAAATAAAAGGCGGCACAAAGGATTGTGCCGCCTGAGTCCCGGGAGAACCCCTGTTTCCTGTTATTATTTCGTCGTGCCGGCGGCCGGCATGACATCAAGCGCCTTTTCCCGGGAAGATGCGATCATACTGTCCACGGAAGCCGATCCATCTTCACAAAGGCAGTTTTCCATGCTTTCCAAAGTCGCGAGCCGGTGGTCTATCTTGGCCACCACCGCATCATCGGCAATAACCGAATCCGGATAGGCAATCCCTTCCGCCATAACCCCTGCCATGCTGGCCCGGGTATCCGCCCTGGTAATGATGACCTTCTGAGCCGTGGCCGAATCAGCATACGCGATCCCTTCATCCATCATGGCCGCCATGTCGTTTCCAGCGGAAACGTTACCGGCACCCAGGGCAAGCACGCCGGTCATTAGCAGAAAACCGCCAAACAACTTGATCATTTTTTTTTCGTTTTTCATTTTTTTCTCCTTTTTGAATCATCATTAAAAAAAACAAGACTGCGGAGAACCTGACAAAAAGCCTGTTACAAATTGCCTTTAAAAGGTATTCACCCCCTCAAAAAAGGCGGAATACCCAATCAGACCGAACCCTCTATCAACAAGAAGCATTCTTTTTTAGGTAACATTTCCCAATCGCATTTTGCAAGAAAAATATACTATTTATGCAACCACATCTTTTACCCATTTTTTTTATTGCATTATGATATTTAAAATGAAACACTTCCCTGACAATTACCGCTGTATGGCGCAGGGCCCCTTTCATGTGGCGGTTATTTTCGCAATGCCGATTACCAGGTTACTTCATTACAATAATTTTTAATTTTTGATTTTTCATGCACGATTATAATAAAGATTTTCCAATTGTTTCTTCCCCTGAAAACCCACGAAATCCACTTGCGGCGGTGCTTCGCGATCATGCGGAAAAATGCATTGCGTGTAAAATATGCCTGAAAGAATGCGCATTTCTGCGCAAATACGGCACCCCGAAAGAAATAGCGATTCATGCTCTTTCCGCAACGGAGCCGCCGCTTGATTTTTCTTTTGAATGCAGCCTCTGCGGTCTTTGCCAGGCGGTCTGCCCTCCGAAAGTCGGACTTGCGCCGGCAACCATGTTTCTTGAAATGAGAAGGGAAGCGGTCAAGCGGGACCAAGGGAATTTTCGTCAACACAACATCATCACGAATTATGAACGGCGCGGCACCTCCAGGAGCTTCACCTATTACGGCCTGCCGGCGGGATGCGACACCGTGCTCTTTCCCGGCTGCGCCCTGCCCGGCACCCGGCCTGAAAAGGTAAAGGCCCTTTTTCATCATCTGCGCGGATCAATAGAAAGCCTGGGCATTGTTCTTGACTGCTGCACCAAGCCATCCCACGATTTGGGACGTGATCACTTTTTCCAGACAATGTTTACGGAAATGAGAGACTATCTGCTCGCCAACGGAGTAAAAAAAGTCCTTACCGCCTGCCCGAACTGCTACCGGGTGTTTCAACAGTATGGAGAAAAATTACGGGTGGAGACAGTCTATGAATTCATGGCGGAAAATGGTGCGCCTGCCACACCCTTGGTAGACGGCGTCATAACCGTTCATGATCCGTGCGGCACTCGTTTTGATCAACAGGTGCAGCAGTCGATACGCACACTGGCCGGCGGAAAATCTCTGCGGATTCATGAGATGAAACATACGGGCAGCAGAACAGTCTGCTGCGGAGAGGGGGGATCGGTCAGTTGCCTGCTGCCGGAACTTGCCGGAAAATGGAGCGCGAAACGAAAAAACGAAGCCGGCGGCACACGTATTCTCACCTACTGCGCCGGATGCGCCAATTTCCTGAATCGATTGACGCCGACAAGTCACATTCTCGATCTGCTCTTTGCCCCGGAGAAAACCATGACCGGCAAGGTCAGGGTGGCAAAAGCGCCGTTCACCTATCTCAACCGCCTTCTGCTCAAAAGGTGGTTCAGAAAAAAAATACCGGCGCTCATTTCACGGGAACGGACATCAAAAAAAGAGACCGGGCCGTAACACCTATCGCCAGTTTCGCACCAGCTCAATCAACGTCCGCGCGCCGATGCCGGAAGGCCCTTTCGGCACATAAGGTTTTTCCGTGTAATCCCAAGCCGTTCCGGCAATATCGAGATGAACCCAGGGCGTGCTGGCGACAAACTGCTGCAGAAAAACAGCCGCGGTGATGGTGCCGCCCGGCCGGCCGCCGATATTTTTGATATCAGCCACCTTGGATTTCAACTGCTCCTTGTACTCGTCCCCCAACGGCAGACGCCAGAGAGGCTCACCGGCGCGTTCACCGGCATCTATCACCCTGGCGGATAAATCATCATCATTGGAAAGCAGTCCGGTACGGTGGTGTCCGAGTCCGATGATAACCGCCCCGGTCAATGTCGCCAGGTCGATAATGGCATCCGGTTTGAACTTCTCTTTGCCATAGGCCAGGGCATCGGCCAGAATCAGCCGGCCTTCCGCATCGGTATTGACCACCTCCACGGTCTTGCCGCCATACTGGCTGATAATATCCCCTGGTTTCAACGCCTTGGAAGAGGGCAGATTTTCCGTGGCCGGCACCAGGGCAACCACATCCAGCCGGCCCGGTTTCTCCTCGCCGATTGCCCGCATGGCAGCCATGACCGCCGCACCGCCGCACATGTCGTATTTCATGTCCTGCATGCCCTCACCCGGCTTGAGCGAAATGCCGCCGGAATCAAAGGTGAGGCCTTTGCCGACGAGCAGCAGGGTCGGCACCTTCCTGCCGGTTCGATACTCAAGCATGACAAGTTTGGGGGGCTGGTCCGAACCCTGGTTGACACCAAGAATACCGCCCATTTTCAGGGTTTTCATTTCCTCCTTTTCCATGACCGTGCAGACCAGGCCATGCTCTTCGGCAATTTGACGGCCGTAATCGGCAAAGGCCTGGGGGGTCCAGACATTCCCCGGTTCGTTGGCCATGTCGCGGGTTGCCGATCCGGCCAGGCCGGCCACCGTTCCTTGCCTGATTGCCTTGCGAACCGCGCCAAGAGAAGCGGAATCCACATAAAGTCCGACTTTCTTTATCTCAGAGGATTTTTCTTCCTCGTCTTCTTTTTTATATTTTTTGAACTGATAGCTTCCAAGAATCAATCCCTCGCTGAAACATTCCGCCATCTCCTCCACGGCAAAGGGTAACTCCGCCGGAACCACCAGGAGCAGCTTTTCCGCCTTCAAGGTCACGGCTTTCTGCGCCACCACTCCTCCGGCCCGCCGAAAAAGCTCCCGGGTCAATTCGTCTTTCCCCAGGCCGACGATGAGCAGACGTTTCGCTCGAATTCCTTCAAACACCCGTTGCGGATAAATGAGCAAACATTCCTCTTTTTTACCCAGACAATCGCCGGCTTCAAATGCCTGATTAATTCTCTCCTGCACCAGGGCATCGCTGCAGACAGGCGGACGTTTTTTTTCCGGCTGCCGGACAAAATAAACGAGAAGATCGTCAGCGAACTGGCTTGGCTTTTTATTGGTTGCTCCTATCATGTTTCCTTGTACCTTTGTGTGGATTGAAAAACGTATGAATAAACGGCGTAAAAATACCGGACGGCGAAGAAAAAATCAGCTTCTTTTCCACTGCGCCGCAGTTGTGCCATTCTGCGGAATTTTACATCTTGCCATGCCGCAGCATGGAAATAAGCAACCAGAACCCCATGACCCCGGCCAGCAGAAATCCGGCCAGACCGATGACCGGAATCTCGTTCCACTTGGGAGGCAGATCGGCCAGCACGATAAGTGACGAACCGATAATCTGGGCGGCCAGCACAATGGCGAAAGCGATACGGTTGGTTGCCTGTTCGATGTGGGCATACAACTTCTCAAGACCACGATGCTCGAATTCGATCTTAATTTTGCCCTGACGGGTCAGGGATAAAACATCACGAAGCCCGGAAGGAATCTCCCGCAACAGGTGAACCAATTCGGTGCCGGACTCCAGCACTTCGTTCATTATTCTCCCCGGACGGAATCGCTCCTTCTGGATTTTTGCAATGAACGGTTCGGTGTGGGCGATAATTTCAAAATCAGGATCAAGGGCGCTGCCGAGGCTTTCAATGGTACCGGTCGCCTTGACCAGCAGATAAAAATTGGGTTTTAAATTAAGTTTGTGGCGATACACCAGATCCAGAAGCTGCTGCATGATGGGCCCCACCTCCAGATCCTTCAGGGGAAGCCCGACATAACGTTCGACCAGCTCGCCGATATCATTTTCCAAGGTGGACCGATCAAGATCATCACGTTGATAGGTAATCTTGAGAATGGCGTCCACCACTTTTTTTTCATTGCGCCGTGCCACCTGCATGACCAGATCGGCGAAATCTTCCCTTTCTTTCACCGAGATCCTGCCCATCATGCCGAAATCAAGAAAACAGATAATATTCCCCGGCAGGATGAAGATATTGCCGGGATGAGGATCGGCATGAAAAAATCCATGAACAAAAATCTGCTGCATGATAAAGACGGCACCTCGGGCGGCAATCAGCTTCAGGTCATAATCACCCTGCCTCAGCATTGCAAGCTGCGAGGACTTGATCCCCTGCACATACTCCAGGGTGATGACTTTTTTCGTGCTGAGCCCACGGTAGACCTTGGGAATGTAAACCGTCTGGTCCTCAAGAAACTGGCGGGCAAATCGTTCGATATTGTTTGCCTCCAGCTGATAATTGATCTCCTTTTCAATGGTCCTGGCAAAAACCACCACGATGCGGGTGGGCCGCTGCACCTCAAATTCCTCCAGGTGCCGCTCCATCAGCGAAGCCAGGTGCAGCATGATTTCCAGATCGGTTTCGATGAGTTCCTTGATGCCGGGCCGCTGAACCTTGACGACAACCTCGTCATTGTTGAAAAGCCGCGCCCGGTGCACCTGCCCTATTGATGCGGCGGCAAGAGGCTGCCGCTCAAAAGACTGGAAAAAAGATTCGAGCGGGCCGCCCAGTTCCGCCTCGACAACCTGACACACTTCCTCAAAGGGAAATGAGGGGACATTGTCCTGCAGCTTGGCGAGTTCATTGATGAAGTCATAGGGAATGAGGTCCGGTCGAGTCGAGAGAATCTGGCCCAGTTTGATAAATGCCGGACCAAGTTCCTCGAGGACGCGACGAACCCGTTCAGGCCTGGTCAGCTTCTCAACACTTTTTTTAGGTTCCCGTTTAAACAGCGTCTGCAAGCTGACTTCAAGATACTGCTCTATCTTCAGGCCGGCTGCGAACTCATCGAATCCGTATTTAAAAAAAACGCCGAGAATCTGGCGGTACCGGCCGAGATTACGGTAGGTATGGCCGATGGCCCCGATCTTGCGAATATTCAACATGAACGTGTTATGATTTGTTCCCGGTCAGGCTGTCTATTTTTTCACCCAGGCGTTTTTCCAATGCTTCAAGATCCTCACGGCTGGCCAGATTCATCTTTTTCAAGGCATCTTCGGTCATCTTTTCCAGCTGTTTTTTTACCTGATCCTTCCGCTCCTGTGATTTGCCGACCATCTCATCAACAAATTTTTTCACCTCGCTTTCCGACACCTTCCCTCTTTCGGAAAGTTCACGAGCAAGGTCTTCAACCTTTTCCCTGGTCAGCTCCGCTGCGCCAAGCCCGGTGTAAAACGCCTTCTTTATCAATTCGATCATGACAGACTCCTCCTGATGTCATTTGATGCCGAAATCCAGGCATCCGTTACTCCAAATGAACTCAATTATCCTGCTGTCGCCGCGGTAAACGGCGACTCCTCCCTGCGTGAAACGGGCGCATCGAGTATCGATCTTTTCCCTGCCCCTGCAATTTCCCATTTCATGCACGGTCCCACATTACGCGTTTCCACTTTATCATTTTTCCAGCAATGGTTTCCAGACAAAAAACGGATATGATTGAGCTATTTTCTTTCGTCTTGACAAAAAAACACACCCCGTTTAATGAGATAGTGTCCCTGCGACTTCATCGAGCCACTTCCCACATGTCTTCATTAAAGAGGTTTATTATGTTGAAAAATTTCATTTTCCTTCTTTTCGCATCCTCGCTTATCTGTTCCTGTGCCACCAAGGCGCAGACCGGCGCCGGTACGGGTGCGGCGGCGGGCGCCATTGCCGGCCAGGCAATCGGCAAAAGCACCGAAGCCACCCTGATCGGCGCGGTGGTCGGCCTTCTGCTCGGCTATACCGTGGGCAATGAAATGGACAAGGCCGACCAGGAGAAAATCAATTCCGCATACGAAAGCATGCCTGACGGGCGCACCTCCCAGTGGGTCAACCCGAACAACGGCAACAGTTATGCCGTGACCCCCCAGTATACCTATCAAAACAGCGCCAACCAGAACTGTCGCGAGGCGGAAATCCTGGTAACCATTGACGGCAGGCCGGAAAAAATGAAACAAACCGCCTGCCGCGACGAATACGGAAACTGGGTGGCGGCGCAATAAAGCGCAAACCAGCAAACGAGCCCGGCAGCCAATGAACCGAATTGAACTGATCGACTCCATAAAACGTTTTCTGGACGAAGACGGACCGGGTGGAGATCTGACCAGTGAAGCGATTTTCAATGCCCATCAGATGGGCAAGGCCCGTTTCATTGCAAAGGAATCATTCATCGGCGCCGGTCTGCAGATGGTGGCGGGCGAAGTTTTTCACCTCTGCAACCCTGCGGTACGGTGCTCCGGGGTGGAAGACGGAACGGAAATCAAACCAAACGATGTGATCTTTACCGCCGACGGACCGGTCCTTGATCTGCTGCTGGCGGAACGAGTGGCTCTGAATCTGGTGCAGCGCATGTCGGGCATCGCCACCCTGACCCGTCGCTTTGTCGACCGGGTGACTCCCCTGCCGGTTAAAATCGTGGACACCAGAAAAACGACTCCGGGCCTGCGGATGCTGGAAAAGTACGCCGTCCGGGTCGGCGGCGGCTTCAACCACCGCTTCACCCTCTCCGACGGCATTCTCATCAAAGACAACCATATCGCCGCCTGCGGCTCCATCGAAAAAGCGGTGGGGCGGGTACGAAAACAGGCGCCGCACACCCTGAAAATCGAGGTGGAAGCGGAAACCATGGAACAGGTGGAAGAATGCCTGGCAGCAGGCGTTGATATCATTATGCTGGACAACATGTCGCCCGAGCTGATGCGGCTGGCGGTTCGCCTGGTGAACGGCAAGGCATTGCTTGAAGCCTCCGGCGGTATCAATCTGGAAAATGTCAGGACAGCCGCGGAAACCGGGGTCAACCTCATCTCAATCGGCGCCCTCACCCATTCCGCCCCGGCCTGCGATATCAGCATGGAGCTTGAAACCGCCTAATTCAGAGCAAAACCACTTTTATTTTTCCATCGGAGCAGGGGCAAGAAACAGCGTCACCGATTCCATTGTTCCGGCAAACGACAATGTCAGCCGCAGCTGGGTGGCATTCCGGGCCTCTTCCGCAAAACCGGGAAAAAAGAGCATGCCGTAGCCGATCTGGTTGGGCAGCACCGGTTTGTTCACCAAAGCTTTTTGTGCAAGATCCTGTTTGATTTCACCCTTGGCATCCTGATAACCGGATGCCCCGCCGCCGATAGCGCCCGCCGCCGCGCCGATGGCCGCTCCTTTTCCCATTGCCGTGCCGATATTTTCCCCGGTGACGATGCCGACCGCAAGACCGGCGATGGCACCGGCCGCGCCCATCAGTAAAGCGGGCTTCCCGGCCCTTGAAATTGTTTCTCCCACTCCGACATGCTTTTCCACCCGCTGATAGGTCCGATCAAGGGTGTTTACCGGCCAGGCCTGATTTTGTGAATCAATCAGAAATGTCTGCTCCGGCACCAGGCTGACCGGAAGATCACCGTCATTTTGAAAAACCACCTGGACCGGAAGCAGTCCGGCTTTTCTGATGTCAAAACCGAATGCCTCCTCGGCGGCCTTCGGATCAGCATAGGCGTCCGCCGAAACCCAGACGTTTTTGACAATGACCGCGTTGGCGGCACCGGTGGGAAGGCTGATGGGCTGCACGCGCTCCTTGTAGGTACAGGACGGCACGAAGAGGACAAACAACGCGAGAAGGAAATAAACCAAGGGGGACATCGTTCTTCTGATCTTCATTTGCATCACACCTTTCGTCTGAGATTTGTCATGGGGCCGACCGGTCATGAAATCGCCCATCTTTCTTGTTTCATCTTAGCACGGCACCAAGGGGATATGACATGTTTTTCCAGCCCGGCCTCAATCATCATCTTCATAAATATCAAGTTCAGGATACAGCGTCTTGACGCAATCAGGGCAGATGCCGTGGCTGAATTCCGCAAAGGAATGATCCCGGATAAACATTTCGATCTGATTCCAGTACCCTTTATCGTCACGGATTTTCTTGCAGTTTGCGCAGATGGGCAACAACCCGCTTAATGTTTTCACCTTGCAGAGTGCTTCCTCCAGCTCAACATTGGTTTCCTCGAGTGTCGCCGTTCGTTCCTGCACCATATCTTCAAGATGTTCCTTATGGCTCAAGAGGTCCAACTCCGCTTTTTTCCTGCGGGTAATATCGCTCACCATGACGATGATGTACTTTTCTCCCCGATCAAAAAAAGGGACGAACTTCAGCAGTAAAAATTTCCCATGCAGGAAAACAGGTGCTGATTCTCCGAGTTCGACAATTTCGCTGTCCAATGTCGCGAGAATTTTTTTGATTTGATTTTCCTCTTCGCCCTGAAAAAACAGGGAAAATTGATTGGCCAGAAATTTTTCCTCCTGACATTGAAAGAGCTGAAGGGCTGCGGCATTGACGGAAATGACCTGGCCGGCGGCGTTAAGTTCCAGCAACCCGACATCCAGATTGTCCAGGGTGGCTTCAAGGTGTCTTTTCGTCGCCAGCAGTTCTTTGGTGATTTGACGTTCAAAAATGTTTTCTTCCCCGAAAATCTTTTTTGTCAACTCATCTTTTCTTTCATTCTGGAAGAAATCGAGCACGGTCGTCAGATTCTCCTCCATTCTTTTGGCCGGGCCCTTGGCAATGCATGCATCTGCTCCGAACTCGAAAAAATCGATTTTCTCTTCAGCTGCTATTGCGGAGATAATAATGATAAAAAGAGAATCATATTCAGGCATCTTGCGAATGATACGACAGAGCTTTTCTCCATTAATCCGCGGCATTATCAAATCAATAAGCATAATGTCGGGCCGGAAGGAATCGAGCAGGTCAAGGGCGGCGAGACCGTCTTCAGCGCTTGCGACCAGGAATCCCTTCTGGCGAAGGATCGTGGCCAGCAGGCGCACAACCACCTTATTGTTGTCTACCACCAAAATTTTTTTCACATTTCCCCCATCATTCACCCCGACACCACAATTATTTTAAGCAATAAGGGTGCCGAATAAAACCTGTTAACCCATTTATTTTTTTACCGATATCGACCATCGTTTTCCTGAAAACAGATCCATCTTTTGAATAACAAGGGAAAACAAAAATCAGACAACCGATCTGTAAGCTTGACACGCCTTTGCCCTTTCTGTAATTTTTAAAAAGATATGATGTATTAGAAAGGAAGTTACGTAATTTTTTATCATTAATCCGCCAAAAAGAGAAAGAAAATGAACAGAAATCAGATCATCGCCGCCCTGACGGTATTACTGGTAATCGGCTCCGTCTGGGGAACATTGATGGACAGGAAGAGTTCGCGCTTGGAACGGGAACTGAAAACCGCAACAAGCCTGCTTGATGAACTGCAAGCGGCAAGCGGCGAAAAGCAGGAGATGCTCGGACAGACAGGGCAGCAACTGGGCCGACTTGAAGAAGAAAAAGCAGCGCTGCGGAATACCCTTGAAACACAAGAAAACGATGCGGCGAACCTTCGGACCGAGTTTGAGGCTTTGAGCAAGAGTGCCGCTGACAAGGATCAGCAGATCGCCTCCCTGACCAGTCAGGTGGCTGAACTCAAAACAACGGTCGAGCAGAAAGACCAGGCACTGGCTTCAGCCGCGGAACTTGAACAGAAACAGCGGAACGACATTGACGGCGGCAGGGAACAAAACAAACAGTTGCAGGAATCATTGAACAAGACGGATGAGCAGATCAGGTCGTTAAAGGAAACCATTGACGTGACCAGAAAGGAACTCGACCATGCCAAGGACGAGTCCGCCAAGGCCCGCATGGCCGGATTTGCCATGCGGAATCTGGAAAAAAACAATGAGGAACTCCAGGCAAGTCTTGACGAGAAGACCGAGGCACTTCAAGAAGCGAAAACGGAACAGGAACGAACCCGCACCAATATGGAAGTGCTGCTTGCGGAAATCGCCGCCCAGAAGGAAAAAATCACCGCCCTGGAAAAAAAGGTACGGGAACTTGAAAAGAACGGGACGGTCAAGCAATAGCAGACAGATCACGCGTCATGGAGCCGTTGGCGCGGGACAGAGGGTGTAAAATAGTTTGTGTAAATGGCTATGACTGAGTAAGTCAAAAAACTACCCTTTAAAAAGGAGCTCATATGGCCATTGATAAAGAAATTTTGGATCGTTTACTTGCCGACTACAATTACCAGAAGCCCGAAGAACTGATCGGTGAAAACGGGCTGCTCAAGCAGCTCACCAAGGCCTTACTGGAGCGGGCGTTACAGGCGGAAATGACCGTCCACCTGGGCCACGAAAAACATGGAACCATCGTCACCAAAGGCGGTAATGCCCGAAATGGTAACTCTGCAAAGACCATCAAGGGCGACTTCGGTAAAATGCCGATTGAGGTCCCGCGCGACCGCGACAGCAGTTTCGATCCGGTCATCATTCCCAAAGGGCAAACCCGCTTTCCCGGCTTTGACGACAAGATTATCTCTCTCTACTCCCGAGGGATGACTACCAGGGAGATTCAGGGGCACTTGGAAGACATTTACGGAGTTGATGTCTCTCCCACCCTGATTTCAACGGTCACCGATGCCGTTGCTGACGAGGTTAAAGTTTGGCAAAATCGCCCGTTGGACCCCATTTATCCCATTGTTTACATGGACGCTATCCGGGTTAAGGTGCGCGACAATGGGCATGTTAAGAACAAGGCGGTCTATCTGGCTATTGGCATCACCATGGACGGCGTCAAGGATGTCCTGGGAATGTGGGTTGCCGAAAACGAGGGCGCCAAGTTCTGGTTGCAGGTAGTGACTGAGCTAAGAAACCGTGGCGTGCAGGATATTTTCATTGCCTGCGTCGATGGCCTCAAGGGTTTTCCTGAAGCCATTGAGACGGTTTTCCCCTTCACCCAGGTCCAGCTCTGTCTCGTCCACATGGTGCGCAATTCCCTGAAATATGTCTCATGGAAACAGCGCAAAGAGGTGGCTGCGGATCTCAAGGCCATTTACCAATCGCCAACAGCCGAGCAGGCCGAAATGGAACTGATGACCTTTGAAGAAAAATGGGACAAAACGCATCCGTCCATCGGCCAATCCTGGCGAAGAAATTGGGAAAGAATCACCCCATTTTTTGCGTATTCGCCCGAGATACGCAAGGTGATATATACCACCAATGCTATTGAGTCGTTGAACATGTCACTGCGCAAAGTTACCAAGAACCGGGGTTCATTTCCCAATGACGAGTCGATGCTTAAACTGCTTTACATGGCGCTGAACAATATCGCCAAAAAATGGACTATGCCAATCAGAGACTGGAAGGCTGCCTTGAACCGCTTTTCAATCTTGTTCGGCGACAGAATGCCTGCATATTGAAAATTAAAAATGAAAACCATTTACACAAAATTCTTTACAGGCCCGCGGGACACGTTTTTTCCTGAGGGCTCCGCAAACTCAGTCTGAAGATGGGAATTTTTTTTCCGTCTTCAGACCGTTTTCCCACCATCACGCCTGAACAACGGCGTCCTTGACAATGGCATCCACCAGATCCGGAATGGTATAGGTTTCCGGTTGAATATCCACCTTAAGCCCGTTGGCCTCAACCGTTTTGGCGGTTACAGGGCCGATTGCGGCAATTTTGATGCCCCCCATTATCCGTTGCAGTTCATCCTGATCCTTGACGCCGAGCATGTGGATAAAATTGGTGACAGTGGACGAACTGGTAAAGGTAACAATATCGGCGTCCTTATTTTCCAGTTTCGCCCTGAGCTTCTCATGTATTCCTTCCGGCCTTTTATTTTGGTAAACCGGCACAATGGTTACCCTGGCCCCGGCTCGCTCCAGTCTTTCCGGCAACACCTCGCGCGCCTTCAGCGCCCTCGGGATAAGAATCTCATTGCCGGCTACGCCTTGCCTCTCGAATGCCTCGGCAAGCCCTTCCCCGGTAAAATCCTCCGGCAGGAGATCACTGATCAGCCCATAGGTGCGCAAACAATCATCGGTTACCTTGCCGACCGCGGCAATCTTGCAGGAGGCAAGCGCCCGGGTGTCCATTCCCTTTTCATAGAGACGGCCGAAAAAGGCGTGAATGGCGTTGATACTGGTAAATACCAGCCATTGGAAGCGCCCCAGCTGCTGCAATGCTTCATCAAGAGCGTCCCAGCTATCGGGCGGACAGATGGAAATGGTGGGAAACTCCAGACAGTTGGCGCCGTTTTCCTCAAGCAGGGAAACCAGCTCACTGGCCTGCTCCCTGGTGCGGGTGACAATAATTCGCTTGCCGAAAAGCGGGCGCACCTCATACCAGTTGATCGTATCGCGCAGATTGACCACATCACCGACAATGGTCAGTGCCGGCGGCTTGATGCCCTTTTCGCGAACAATTTCCGCGATGTTATCCAGGGTGCCGACAACCGATTTCTGATTCGGCCTGGAGGCCCAGCGGACCACGGCCACCGGCGTCTTCGGGTCCCGGCCGTTTTTCATCAGGTTTTCGGCGATTGACTCCAGATTCTTAATGCCCATATAGAAAACAAGGGTGCCGACGCCGGTGGAAATCTTGTCCCAGGCAATATTGGAGTTTTCCTTGTTCGGGTCCTCATGGCCGGTGATAAAGGCCACCGAGGAAGTGAAACGGCGATGGGTGATCGGTACTCCGGCAAAGGTTGCCGCCGCGGATGCCGACGTCACCCCGGGCACCGCCTCAAAAGACAAGCCCGCCTTGACCAGCTCTTCAAGCTCCTCGCCGCCGCGACCGAAAATAAACGGATCGCCGCCCTTCAGACGCACCACCTTTTTGCCGCTTCGCACCCGGTCAACCAACAGCTGATTGATCTCATCCTGGGTATGGGTATGCTTGATTCCCCCCTGCTTGCCGGCATAGATGAATTCCGCGTCGGCCGGCACATGCTTGAGCAACTTCTCACCGGCCAGGTAGTCGTAAATGACTACTTCGGCTTTTTTGAGAATCTCCAGGCCCCGGACGGTAATCAGGCCCGGATCGCCGGGACCCGCCCCGACCAGATAGGCCTTTCCTCTGTTTTTTGTTGCTGTATCAGTCAATTTCTTCCCCATACACTTCGGCAAGAATTGTTCCGCCGCCCTTGGCAAGAATGGTTTCCGCCAGACTCTTGCCAAGCTTTTCCGCGTCCACGGCCGGCGCGCTTGCCTGTTCTTTAATCATTTTTGACCCGTCCACCGAGGCGACCAGGCCGGTCAAGGTCACTTCTCCCCCTTTCAGTTCGGCAAAGGCGCCGATGGGTACCTGACAGCCGCCTTCCAGCCGGTGCAGATAGGCACGTTCCGCCCTCACCGCCACGGCCGTCGTTTCGTCGGACAGAAATGACAGCGCCTCAAGCAGCTCCTGATCGGCCTTGCGCAGCTCAATACCCACCGCACCCTGGCCGACGGCCGGCAGCATTTCCACGGGGCTGAAAAAAGAAGCGACCCGAGCGGAAAGATTCAGCCGGTTCAAGCCCGCGGCTGCCAGAATAATGGCATCATACTGCTTTTCATCAAGCTTTCTGAGTCGGGTGTCGAGATTACCGCGCAGATCCTGGATAACGAGATCACTGCGCATCAGGCCAAGCTGTGATTTTCTTCGCAGGCTGCTGGTGCCGACCTTTGCGCCTTTGGGCAGATCGGCCAATGTTTTGTACTGATTTGAAATAAAGGCGTCCCTGGGGTCTTCGCGCTTGGTGATGATGCCCAGATGCAGTTCCTCCGGCAACTCAGCCGGAACATCCTTCATGCTGTGCACGGCAATGTCGACTTCATGGTTCAGCATGGCGTCTTCAATTTCTTTTACAAAAAGCCCTTTGCCGCCCACCTTGGCCAGCGGCACATCAAGAATCTTGTCGCCCTTGGTGACAATCTTGACCAGTTCCACCGTCACATCAGGATAGTGTTCTTCGATGCGCTTTTTGATATTGGTGCTTTGCGCCATGGCCAGCAGACTTGCTCGTGTTCCGATTTTAATTGTCTTCTGCATTGTTCTCCCTGTATGTGATGGTTTTTTCATTCTCTATCCCTACAGACACTGTTTAACGGCAACTCGAACAATTCCCTCCAGAACAGCCCGCGCAACCGGATCCGTCAGTCGAACCCGCGCCGCCGGACCGTCGGCAGGCATAGGACGACATCAATTTTTCCAGATCCTCGCTCCGGCAATCGGGACATGCGGGTTTCGCACTGCCCATCACCAGAGCCTCAAACTCCTTGCCGCATTGACGGCATTTAAAATCAAACAACGGCATATATTTTTCTTCGCAGCGTTTTTTAGCCCTCGGCGAGCTTCTGCAAAAGCCCCGCAACCAATAATGGAATCATCAGCTCATGATGGCCGGTAAAATGAAACCCTTTGCCGCCACCCGCCGTCGGCCTGTTCACCACGTTGGTCATCGGCCGGTAATGACGGATAAAATCAAAATTCGCCGTGGTGAAATTCTCCACATGATGGCCGAGATTACGTACCACGGTAAGCGCCTTCAGGAACACCTCGGGCAGAAGCACGGCGGATCCGAGATTGAGATAGGCCCCGCCCTCAAGCCCGCTGACAAGCGCGCAGAACAGCCGGAAATCGTAATGGCTGGTCTGGCCGATGGCAGCGCCGTCGGCGCTGGGATGGATATGAACAATATCGGTGCCCACCGCGACATGAACCGTCACCGGAACGCCGAGACGATAGGCGGAGGCAATGAGACTTAAATGATTATACGGAAATTTGTTTTCCGTCAGATGACGGCCGACGGCCCGGCCCAGGCCGATAGCATCCCCGGCGCCGCGACTGATGGCCGCATTGATCTCCTCGCCGGTTTCCCTGGCGGCGCCGAAAGCGCCGCTGCCGAGCACCTGCCCCACGTCTTCGGAGGTACGGCCGACCATGGCGATTTCGGTATCATGGACGATCCCCGCTCCATTCAAGGCGATGCCGCTGATAAGGGAACGCTCCATGAGATCGATCAGCAGCGGGTTCAAGCCGACCTTGATAACATGGGCGCCCATGCCGATGATGATCGGTCTGCCGGCGCCATGGGCAGCGGCCAGACGATCAATCAGCTCGGGAAAGTCAAGTCCGGCGAATTGTTTCGGCAGGGAAGCGAGGAAATCACCGATGGTTGCGCCGGGGGCCAAGGGCTTGGCAAAATCATCCACCGTCACCTTGCTGAAACGGTCATGAACCGAATAGGTGTTGAGACCGCTGAAATCAAGAGGCGTGACCGCCATTACTGCTCGCTCCCGGCCTGCAGGCTGCCGAACAGCCTTTCATCAACCAGCCAGCAGAGCATATGCTCGATCCACAGATGGGCTTCCTGGATATGGGGGGTTTTTTCGCCGGGCACGGTCAGGACCAGCTCCGCCTCCCGGGCCAGCCTGCCGCCGGTGCCGCCGGTGAGAACAACCGTCCGTACGCCCATGCTTTTTGCCGTCTCCACCGCCCTGATGACATTGGGAGAGTTGCCGCTGGTGGAAATGCCGAGGAAAATGTCACCGGCTTTGCCCAGGGCCGCCACCTGTTTGGCAAAAATATCGTCATAGGAAAAATCATTGCCCACACTGGTGAGAATGGAGGTGTCGGTGGTCAGGGCAATGGCCGGCAGCGGAGCACGGTTGATGAGAAAACGGTTGACGAATTCCGCCGCCAGATGCTGCGCGTCGGCGGCGCTGCCTCCGTTGCCGCAGATCATCAGTTTGTTGCCTGACTGGAAACAGGCGACGACCCAGTCAACCAGCTGAAAAAGACTTTTCCGGTGTTGATTGTAAAAATCCTGCTTTGCGGTAATTGAGTCAGCCAGACTGCGACGAAGTATGTTTTCCATATTAATGTGGCCTGATCCCTTAAAGGAGAGATTTGTCATTGGAGCCAACAAAGATAAATCAGGCAAAACTCTTTGTCAATGAACTGTTTTCCTCCCTTTTCACTTTGACAGAATCAGACATTCAAGGTAATTATACCCACCGTTTCATTTCGTCACTTCAATTCGGACACCGGAGATTGACGATGTTGACAGGCAATGCGCTCTCGCACGGCGCCAACAGATACATTTCCATCAACCACTTTACACCTTACTTCTCCAGGGAGAGACCATGAAACAGAAAAAAATTCTTCTTGATGAAAACGAAATGCCAACCCAATGGTACAATGTGATGCCGGATATCCCAAACGGTGTCCAGCCGCCCCTTGACCCTGAAACAAAACAGCCGATGGGCCCGGAAAAACTGGCCGCGGTTTTCCCCATGGGTCTTCTCGAACAGGAGATGAGCGACAAAAGATGGATCGACATCCCGGAGGAAGTCCAGGAAATCTATCATATCTGGCGACCTTGCCCCCTGGTGCGGGCCTATAACCTGGAGGCGGCCATCGGCACCAAAGCAAAAATCTACTTTAAAAATGAAGGTGTTTCTCCTTCCGGCAGTCATAAAACCAACAGTTCCGTTGCCCAGGCCTATTACAACAAGCGGGAAGGCGTCAAACGCCTTTCCACCGAAACCGGCGCCGGACAATGGGGCAGCGCCCTTTCCTTTGCCACCCACAAATTCGGTTTGGAATGCAAGGTTTACATGGTGCGGGTTTCCTTTGACCAGAAGCCCTATCGCAAGATCATGATGAACACCTACGGCGCCGATATCGTCGCAAGCCCGAGCCCGGACACCAACTTCGGCCGCAAGATCCTGGAAACCATGCCGGACACGGCGGGTTCGCTGGGCATTGCCATCAGCGAGGCGCTTGAAGACGCCGCCACCCGCGAGGACACCAAATACGCCTTGGGTTCCGTGTTAAACCATGTCATCCTCCACCAGTCCATCATCGGCCTTGAAGCCAAGAAACAGATGGCCAAGATCGGCGAGTACCCCGATGTGGTTGTCGGCTGCTGCGGCGGCGGGTCCAATTTCGCCGGCATCATGACCCCTTTTCTCACCGATAAACTGGAAGGGAAAAATATCCGCTTCGTCGGCGTGGAACCGGCATCCTGCCCGACACTGACCCGTGGCGTCTATGCCTACGACTACGGCGATGTGGCGCGACAGACCCCCCTGCTCTACATGTACACCCTGGGACACGACTTCATTCCTCCCGGCATCCATGCCGGCGGACTGCGCTATCACGGCATGTCACCGATTGTCTCCGCCCTGGTCAGGGAAAAACTGATCGAACCCATCAGCGTGCATCAGATGGAGTGTTTCGAGGCGGGCAGACTTTTTGCCCAGACCGAGGGCATCATCCCGGCGCCGGAAACATGCCACGCCATTCGCGCGGCGATCATCGAGGCAACCCGGGATCTCAATGATCCGAAAACCATTCTTTTCAACTTCTCCGGCCACGGCCTGCTCGATCTGGCAAGCTATGAAAAATTCTACGCCGGAGATCTGCACAACTATGAGTATCCGGCAGAGGCAATTGCCGAGGCAACAAAAAATCTTCCGAAGATCTGATTCCGCTTTATGATCCGCATTGTAAAAAACAGGGTATTTGCCAAACCGGCAATACCCTGTTTTTTCTTTTTGCTGTTTTTTTTCGTTTTCGCGCCCTGTCATGGGGCACATGGCAATACCACCGCCGCCACCCTCAGGATCGACAGGCTGATCGACAACGGCGGCTATATCCTGGCTGACGGCCAGGCGCCGATTGCCGCCGCCGATGAAGAAAAGCTTTTCGTTCCGGCAAGCATCTTAAAAATCGTCACCGCCCTTGGCGCGCTGCATATCCTTGGGCCCGATTTTCGCTTCCACACCGAATTTTATCTTTCCCCGGACAATGATCTCTACATCAAAGGCTTCGGCGACCCCTTTCTCACCTCGGAAGAAATAACGAACAAGGTTAGATTGTGCAAGCGTAGCGCGCCACAATCTGAACCGGTGGTTGGACAAGCCCGGTGGACGTATATAGAAAAGAGCTTTTGGGTTCCGGAGGGATCGGATCGGGCGATGGGGCGGCAGGAAGACGGGAGTGGCCCCCGCAATGTTCTTTGAAAAGGATTTTGGTGCTGTATCATGCTGCTTTACGCTGATTTCCGGCGTTTTTCGGGCGCAGGAGTCCCGTCCCGGTGCAATCCGGCTTGTGTCCTCGGCAAGTTCACGGCTTTCGTTTACATACCCGATGCCTCCGGCTCGTCTATTGCCGTAACGGAGCGGCCATGGCCGGTGGCCGGGCGATCATTGTCGCGGCGATCACCATGGCGGCCCCGCAGGCCGGGCAGATGATAGCCGGCCGTTGCTTCAGGTTGCGGACAAGGGCGCGCCATGGCGCGACCCGCAGCACCAGCTGCAGGAAGCGGAGCAGCTTTTTGCTGCATGCATGGAGAAAACCATACGACCTTGCCCGTCGAAACCCTCGGGGCAGCACATGGAGCATAAGCAGGTAGAGGAAGTACTCGCCCTTGACGGTTCGGGTCCGGTCTTCTCCGCTTTTGGCATGGCGATACCGGAAGGTGACCATGCCGTCCCGGCAGTGCAGGATGTCTTTTTCCCGGATAACACCCCGGTACAGATAACGGCCAAGATAGATAAGGGCCTTCTCGCCGTTGCCCGCGTCCTTGCAGTCAACCACCCACTGATCGGGGCAATCATGGGGAACCGGCAGCTTGTTTTCGACCAGGGTCTGGAGCAGCTTCGCCCGAAAGACCTTGGCCATGGCCTTGTGGCTGAAGAGATATTTCCCGGATTTTTCCTTCCACAGCCCGGTTTGCGGGTTGATGCTTGCTCCGGGCATGACAACGTGGATGTGCGGATGATAGTCCAGGGTTCTGGAATGGGTGTGGAGGATGGCGGTGAATCCCGCTGATCCGCCGAGTTTTTTGTCGTTATTGGTGAAGGATTTCAGGAGGTCCTGTACTGCCCTGAACATCAGGGCGTAAACGGTTTTCTGGTGTTTCCACGCCAGATCCCGCATCTGCCCGGGCAGCGTGAAGGTGATCAGGTAGTATTGACACGGCAGTCGTTTGTCAAGCTGGCTTTCCAGCCACTGCCGGCTCTCATGGTTCTGGCAATGGGGGCAGTTTCTGTGGCCGCAGGAATGGGGAATATAGATCCGTTCGCCGCACCGGTGGTCCGAACAACGGGCCAGCATGTGCGGTCCATGCTCGTATCTGCATCGGGCCATGGACTCCAGAGCCTTGATGTGGCCTGACAGGAGATTTTTGTTGTAGGTGCGGAAGAAGCTGTCCCTGAACTTGTTGATGATCGTGGAGAGCAGCATTATTTACGCCCTCCCCATCTGATGTCCAGGGAGTTGACCAGGGAATTGACGGCCAGTCTCGCATTGTTGGCCGTGGTGGAGGTCAGGTGGGTGTATCTGGCGGTGGTCAGGATGCTGACATGGCCAAGGATCTGCTGCAGCTCAAGCAGATCAACCCCGGCCTCCAGCATGTGGGTGGCATAGCTGTGACGCAGGGAGTGGCATGAGATTTTTTTTTATGCCGAGTTGCCGGACAACGGTCTGCATGGTGGTTTGAATGCCGCCCCTGTCCAGGGGCAAATCAACCAGGTGGGCATTTTTCAGACCTCTTTTCCTGCTGGGGAAGAGGAACCGGGGATGCTTGTGCATGGCCCAGAACTCCCGCAGCACCCGCAAGGTCTTGTCTGGCAGCGGCACCAGCCGGTCCTTGTTACCCTTGGCATCACGAATATGGACCCGCATGTTGCCTGCGTCGATGTCGCCGACTGTGAGTCGAATGCCTTCGCCAAGGCGCAGGCCCATGCTGTAGCAGGTAAAAAAGAAGACCTTGTAGCTCAAGGTTTTGGTTGCGGCAAATAGTTGCCCCGTCTGCTCGACGGACAGGATGTCAGGGATTCT